>NZ_LZHI01000066.1:0-238257 GCF_001690385.1 Gilliamella sp. Choc6-1 | reverse complement strand
GTGACTTTAGTGGGCGCACTATTTTTTAGATTTTGTTGACCTTCTTTCCCCAAATCGCTTGCATTCACTTCATGGTGGGCGGTTTGGCAAAGTCCTTTTCGGGATGCCAAATAAAAATCTTGCTCGGATAGGTAGTTGCCCGTATCACTAATGGGGTAAGGTGGGTATAAGTCATTGCGAGCTAGGTTGCCAAATATGGAGCGGTTTATCCATTTGTCCATTTCGTCCCATTGGCTGCCGTCGTCGTAAGTGCCAAATAGAAAATTAAGAATAAATGGCGCTAAAACTAAAACCAGCCCCCATGGTCCAGACAACGCAAACGATAACCCCAATCCGGCTATTGCAAAACCAATACAAGAACTGACCATAAAACTAACGGCGCCAACATCACCCCGGGCTAATGCTTTATTGGCACGACAGATATCATTTAAGCTATCCACCAATGCCAATACTTTACCTGCTGCGCCAACAAAGTTCCCTGCTTTACCTAGCTTATTGAGTACTTTTAATAAGCTTTCGTTACGTTCACCAAAAAGAGCCGCCAGTTTGATGCCGGAGATTGCCGCTTCAGATGCCGTTAGGGCTATATCTAAATAAGTCCTAAATAAGGCTTTTGATACTTTATCAATTAAGACTGAATCGGTTAGTGTGCTCAGTTTTTCCTGTAAATTCTTAATTTGAATATGCTGATAAGCTAACGTCAATACATTAACAATACCCGTCGCTGAGGTGTCTAATACAGTACTTCGCCACTGGCTTTCTGCTTTCAATTTAGCTGATTGCAATTCATCATAACTAATTACATGGGCTTCTTTAAACTTTTCTACTTTGGCTGTGCCCTGACTGGTGGTCATGGTGCTTTCAAAGTTGAGCCGCTGTGCATCACAACCAAAGGTCATGAGTAAATTAAGCTCTACGTGTTGTCCTTGTGCTTTTTTAATGTCTAGACTTTTTAAAACAAATTTTTCTTGGGTTGCAAAATAACGACCTTGAATTTTTTTCCCTGCTGAGGTAACAAGTTTGCCGCCTCGCTCCGTTGGGAAGACCACTTTGGCGCTATTGCCTAAGGTGTCTAAAAATGCCTGCAAATTACTTACCGGTACCTTTACGGTGTATTGTTTATGCGTTGCGGTGGTAAACATATTCATTGCTTGGATTAGGTGCTTGTCAGCAATGGCAGTATTTAGCTTGTAAGTTGAATTGTGGGATAACGTTTTGACTATGTTGGTCATTGAGAGCTTAACCAGCTCTTCAGTTAAGTAAGCCCCTACGGTGACATTTTCTTTAATTTTTAAGTTCATTATCGGGTCGGCTAAATCTAACACCGTTTTTATGCCCGATAGCGGGTTGGCAACCTCGGCTGTTTGTGCTTCACTATTTGTGTCATTTTTTGCTAATATCGCTTTTACTTCGGCCGTTAGTTGTTTGTCAGCTTCGCTCACATTACCAGAGGCAACATTAAATAGGGTATAGCTTCCTTCTTTGCCCTCAATGAAATGATGATAAATACTCGTTTCATTATTTATTAATAGTGTCCATAACTCCGCTTGTTTGTCTAAATAAAGACTGCCAATAAAATCATTATCTAAAATAATATGTAAACTTGATAAAGCATTTAGATGCCGGTCTGAGGTATCTGGGGCACATTCGTCTAACCAAAATGGCAGGGTGTTTTTTTCACCAAATAGCCATAACACATAATTGAAGTAATCGTTAGAGACCTTTTCCACATAGGTAACTAAATTTTGGTACAGTGTTTTATTTAATGCGTGGTATTGACTATAAGAAGCTTCGTTTAACCGTTTGGATTCTTTTTTACTCCAAGCTTCATCCCTTCGCCATTCGGCAAGGATATTTTTAGCATTGGGGTACCTGACAACAACAACATCATAGTCATCACCATGGATAGGGCTATCGCTATTTTGTTTATAAAGCGCTAAGATTTTCTGTTTTTGCTCAGCGCTAATCTTAACTCGTTGATAATCGCCTAATGGCGGATTGTTGGTTGAATATCCAACCCCTTTATTACTTAGGTACCTAAAATAAAAATACTTGGCTGTTAAGCTCATGGCTGCTTCATAAGCTACGCCATTTAACGGTAAGCCATTTTCTGCGGCAAATTCACGCTCACCAATAACATCTAACACGGTAATTTCATCAAGGTAAATCTGGTCTGGTGTACCGGTGTTGGGTCTCATGTTTGGGTTATAGTGATTTTTTAGCTCATCTATTGCCGCCCTTCTTTTTCTGAGCGTTAATTCATCTTTATTTACTGAATCTTTATAAAACGCAAATAAAATACATTCCGATGCCTCGGTGGGTTGATGATTTATTTTTAAGATATCTTTATAACTTTCTATGCTGTTATATTGATTACGGGCATAGCTTGTTTCGGGTTTAAAGTAAAGAAAAGGTCTATCATTGTTTGCTTGTGATTGTTGCTTGCTAAAATAATTTTGAATTGCTTTGGTTCGTGGACCGGCTAAATTTGCAGCTACTTTTGTACGTACGTTGCCCTCAGATTTATGCTCTAACCAACCCTGAGGCGGGGTGCTAAATCGTAAATAGTTAGGGGTGCTATTAATCTCTTTATACTGCTGGTTATAACTGAGATCTAAAATATTTTCAGCATAAAACGATTTGATGATATCAGGGTCGATATCGTTGCCTATTTCGTCTTTACCTTCAAGAATAATTTTCTCGGTGGTTTTACCCAAATTTGCGCTTAATCTTTTTTGTAAAGCAATCACCTGTTCTTGACTGCGACCCGCTAATCCATTGACTATCGGCGCTAATAGCTGTCTGCGTTGGACTGAAAGCTCTTCGGCTAGTCCAAAGCTGTCTTCCACCAGTATGACCCCAATTTCATCGGTTTTGTAATTTGAATGCTCTCGTGCTTCACTTCGATAGCTGTTTATGGTTTGTTCAAATTCTTTATGCACGCCACCGACCGCTTTTCTTAATGAGTTAAAATGGCTAGCCGTGCAAAATAAGGTGCTAAAATGACGCAGTACTTCTTCAGTGGTGTTGTTAATTAAATCGTCTAAATTCACTTTTTGGGCATAAAACACCCCTTTGCCTATCTCTTTATTGGCTGAGGTATTTAGTGCCGTTGTTTTTGCTTTTAATGATTTTTGATATGCCGTTTGTTGTTCTTTATCAAAATAGTCAAGTACTTCTTTATCGCTGCATTCAAGTTCAAGCAAGTAACGTTCTTGTGTGCCTGTATGCATAAAGTCGTTAAATGAAAAACTGCGTTTTTGAGATGCCGCCATCTCTTCTGGTTTGGTTTGGGTTAAATCAATTTCAGTAAAACGCTGTTTGCGTTTGTCTTCGTTTTGACGATAATATTCAACCGTTTTTTTATCCCAACGGTAAGAACTGTAGGCTACCCACGCTTTGTCATAAATTTTATTGTCTATTGTGATAAATTTCGCTTTAAATTGATGCCCTTCTTCAATACACGATGTTGGTAGCGCTTTGGGGCGTGAACCTTTGACGTTTCTAAACTCTCTTAAGCGAAAAGCACCTGAATTGGTCACTTCAAATACACTCACTTTTAACAGGTCTAGGTTAGTACCTTGCCATTCTTTTACCGATTTATTTTTTTGTAATAATAGATAGACATAACCTTCTCTTAAGGTTCGATAAGCATATTTAAAATGGGTTAGCGCTTCTTCTGGCTCTCGGTCTGTTAGGGATAACATGCCTTTGTCCCATTCAATCCCTTTAAAGTTTTTAGGTACCACACTTTTTCTAACTAAAAAAAGAGGAAAGCCCTTTTTTTGGCATGCACCACATTTACCATTGTTCAATACCATGTTTTCCTTGGCTTCATTAATCAGCTCAGGTGTTACAACTGGTGGCTCGTTATTGGCTTGAAGATCGTTGTCGTTAAATTCTGAGTTAGTATTGTTAATCTTTGTATTGTTTGCATCCATTTTATTTCCTTATTGTTCATTATTTATTTTTTATTTAATAACATTTGAAAGTGAGTGTGTATGGCTAAAAATCGTTCAGACAAAGTACCTGGCGAATGTACTGCTACATCATTAATAACAGTGACAATTTCTTCATCTTTTAGCAATTCACCATACTGCATTGAGTAGTAGGTATATACCGTTCTGTCTTTTATGTCTGTTAGGCTAAATGTATTGACAGCGGTATAGTAATGTTCCACTAATGCCATTAAGTCTTTTTCACTAACTTCATCGTCTATTTCTTCTTTTATGTCGTACCAATTGACATAAAGCCTGAACAAATTAACGGATTCTTTTTGGCAAAAAGTAATTTTGGGCGGCAAACTCGACGGTAGTAGTTGTTTGTTTTTAGCCGGTTTAATTGTCCTTAATTTTTGTTGTATATCTATATAGTAATAAGTTAAATTATCCGGAAGAAAAACATTTATCCAATCAGGTGTGGTTGGATGACTATCTTGTAATAGCTGCATTCTAAATGGTTCGTAGAAAGGAGCAAATGACATGTTGCAAAGCTCCCCTAGCATTAAACCTATTTTGACTATTCTTTGAGCTATTTCATCAATAGTTTGTGGTGCAACAAGCCATCCACACACATAAGGTTTGGCTGCTAAAAAATCCTCATTAACCTGAATAATAGAAGATAATAATAGTTCTGTATTGACATTTTGATCAGGCTGACCAATACAGACTAGATGAGGGCATGTAAATAATTGATGCGATAACGATGGTCGTTTAACCACCGCAATATCTTTTTTAGGTAAAAGCTGTTTTAATCGTTGTGCGTAAAGTTTGCTTAATTCACTTGTTGTCCCTAGCATATCAATTAATAGGTAGCGATAATGCTTTTTGTTTTCTTCACTATTTAACTGGTTTTGTAAGGTTATCACTCCATTGCCTCCGAGCAATCACTACCTTCTGGCAATTCGACTTTTGGTGCGTCGTAATTTGATGCACTAAGTACGCCCAAACTTGCTGCTTTTACATTGACATCCCCCGGTGCGAGTATTTTTACCCCTCCATTTTCAATGATAATAGCTACGCCATCACAAGCTAAGGTGAGTTTTTTATTCGCCGATATGATGACTTCACTTTCGGTGCTGGTGATTTTCATGTCTTGTCTTGAACTTAATCGCATTTCGTCATTTTGAGCTTGTATGTCTACATTTCCTTTTGAAGCAAAGATTTTTATGCCCATTTTATTGGCAAAGAGACTTATCATATCGCCAGCTGTTACCATGAAGCGTTTGAAGGCACTGACATCAACATTGTTTTGTGCTGTCTGAATCAGGTTTTCACCCGCAGTATGTTGTATTGAGCTTGGCGTAACATTGGCCATACCCGCGGCTGCGTAACTGAGTATGCCAGGTTGTTTTAACTCTTCTAAACTTTGTTCAAGCAGTTGTTTTTGAGTTTGTAAGTCGGCAAGTTCGGCTTCTGCCGCTTCGGCAAGAGCATTTAGTCTTTTGACCATTTCGCAGGCCTGAGTTAGCTCTTTAACAGCATTGTCCATTTGTAATTGCATGCCACCTGCTTGGGTTTGCTCTTCACTGGTGAGGTATAAACCTTTGCCCGCTCTTATTGCTCCCCATTCATCAGTACGCAGCTCTATCCCCTCACCCCGTTTTTCTTTATTTTCATCCACTAAATGCCCAATGTTAAGTTGGGTTTTGCCGTATTCAGTGGCAAGTTTGATGTGCTCTTGACCGCGTTTGTCATCCATGCGCAATTTATTATTCGCTGGGGTGCGAATCACATTGCGGTGTTTGTTAGCTGCCGTAACAAGATCAGGGTGGGCACTGTCGTGCATGGCATGGGAAATATAAGGTCTGTCAGGATTGCCGTCAGTAAAAGCAATCGCTACTTCTGTGCCGTCTATTAATGGAAAGTGAAAACCATAGGTGCTACCTGCATAAGGTTTAGCAAGTCTTATCCATAAACTCTCACTGCCTTTTTTCCAGTTTTTTAAATCAAAATTAAATTTAACACGATATCGTCCTTGGGTATCGATATAGCCATAAGTATCATTGTCAGGGCTACTTACACGTGCTGGTAATGTTCCACTGACTTGTGGCCAAGCTATAGGCTCTGGACGGTACGGCTTTAATACATTAAAAGGAATGGCGGTAAAGCTCAGTTCGTAAGAATCGGTGCGACTGCCTTTTCCCGCTACACTTAAAATAATTATCCCTTCATTCATGCCGGCTAATGGGTTGCCATTGATGCAAATCAGTTGCCCAGGAGCTAGATTATAACGGTTGGTTTTACCACTAATAATAATTTGCTTACTGATTGCTCGCTCATGACGTATACGGGCATACCAGCTACCACCTTCCGGAGCATCGCTACTGCGATATTCATGCTGTGATCTTTTCTCATCATCGCCGTCATCACCATTTTTTCCGCTATTATGATGATTTGAACTATTACCAATTAAACTTTTATAATGTTCTGCGTAACGATAGTTGGTACCATAAGTGGTTTTGTCATCAGGTTGTGAATTTACTGTGCTGAGTAAATTAGCCGTTGCTTGTCGATAGTTATAATCTTGTACTTGAACCGCTGATTCAACGGTTTGGCTGTGCATGCTAATATCCCAAATACTTTCAGTTCCACCGTCAAGAGTGCCACTTGGCAATTTGTAATCGATGTTGGCAACCTGCTCAAATCCCTGTTCATAGTCACTGATGACAAGAACATCACAATCATGCTCAGCATGGCTTTCAAAGCGAAACCAAATGCCAACATCAGCCATTAATCTTTGAATAAATTCAAGATCACTTTCTTGCCATTGGGTTATAAATTCTCTTATTGGGTATTGTTCCCTAAGTTCTAAACGGTAATCTATTCCACTAAGCCCAGAATTCCTTAACACCTCTTCAACAACGCCAATAACACTCTGGTTTTGAAATATGGCGCTTTTACGATTTAGCGTTAGTCTAGCTATTCGTGGCGATAATACGACTTGGTAATGTGCCTCGTCTTTATTTACAGATAATTGACTAAATTCAGTGATGATGCCATAAATTTTGCGTGAATCGCTACCCATTCGCAAATCACTTAAGGAACGAATTGCTGAACTTAATATATTTTTACCTGTTGGATTAAACGAAAATGATGCGTCTTTATTTAAAAAAGACTCTGTTGATAAAACTTTATTGGTACTGGTAAAGGTAATGGTGTAACGCCACAATTGGTTTAACGTTTCTTCACCACTAACGTTTAAAGTAGAGATTGGTGATGTAATCCCATCAATCATTAAGGTATATCGGTTATGGCTAACAGTGTCTGATTGTCCATTGATTAAATTATTACCTACTTGGTTCATAATTTTACTTAAATCTTTTTTCAATTTTATCTCCTTTTCATTCCTTATTTCATCTTGCTACCTTGATTCGATATCTAATGTATTCGTTTTACTTAGATAACGTTCATCTTAAATTTATTTTTTCACGTTAGTGACGCGCTGTTTTTCGGCTGTATTTTAACCGTGCTTTGCCATCCGACATGAAATATGTCCCATATTTTACAAGTCCACCTTCTTTAAAATAACAGACCAATTCATAACCTAATACCATTGCGTCATTGCTTTTTTCATCTATGTTGATATCAATTGAAGCTAATCTTGGCTCATACATCAGCAGTGTCCGTTCAATCGCTCTCATTAAGACATAAGCCGATGAAGGTAGCGCTTGAAAAACGGTGGACATGTCTGGTAATCCATAGTCTGGCAGGTGGTGAATTGCCCCTGCACGACTATTTAAAATTCGTTCAATGTTATCCATGACACTGATAATGGTTTGTTCATTTTCGGCTACGTCATCGATCGGTATGCCTGATTCAAAGTAACCGTATAGCATGTCGTATAACGAAGCACTCATTTTTACTCTTCTTCCTCTAATTTTATTGAGTATTGTTTTGCCGAAATTTCACGTGCTGAAGTAATGTTTAGGTCACCACGCTTTAACACTAATCGCCATGTGTTATTTTTTAGGTTTGGCTCTTTAAAAAGTGCAATAACTCCAACGGCATTCGCTTTTTTGTTTAATGGTGTATCAATTGAAATTGCGGTATCAGGTTTTAATACGACTTCTTTACTTTCTAACAATGAATCGCCTAATACATCACTATCTTGAGTAACTAGGTCTTGGTAAGTTGCAGAATTAAATTTGTTATTATTTTTCAATTGGTAAATGCGTATTACAACTGGTGAAGATCTTCCGTCATCCCCCATGTTTAATTCTGATCTGGCTATGAGGTCTAAATGCAGTGTTCTTATATTCCATTTAAATACTGAATCACTAAGATCCGATGCTGATTCAGTTACGCTTTGTGCAATACCACATCCTGTTAACCATACAATTGATAAACTCGCAATTAATAATTTGATTAATTTCATTTTGATTCCTTTTCTTTTTAATGTGCATTGTAATCAATCCCCGAATATTGCCCTATGTTTATAGCAACGGTTTCTTGAATTGATTCATTATTGGTGTTTGCTTTGCTAAATGAGGCTGTCAGTCCTAATCGACAATTCTTCGAGGTTAGCCTGCTACTTGGCAAAAAGTTTTTCTTGATTTTAAGTGTTAGTTTGGCATCAACTTGATAGCCTAAATAAACTCGTAATAAAGCTAATATATCTTGAAATAATTGACCATCCGGCAGTAACTCTGCTATCTGCTCTTCATATTGAGGAGTGATAGCAATATGGATAGTTTGGTTGCATTCTTTAAAACGCGATCCTAATGCTCTAGCACCATTTAATCCCATTCGCTGTTGCCCTTTTCCCCCTAATTTGACCGGCGTGTCTATAGTGTGCCAAATTGGATAAAATTCAGTGACATCTACTTTGGCGTCATCCACCATCACCCGAATTAATCCAGCGACCCCTTCAGCAGTGCGTGTTTTTTGAGACATTAATCCTAATAATGCCAAAAAACGGGATAATGGAGTGCCTATTTGGTCACCTGTGCCTTTAATTCCTAAACCTATTAAGCCCAATAAACATTGGGAAACAGGATCACGCCCGCCGCTGGTAAAACTCGAAGGGTAGTGATACTTTAACCATATACGATAAAACTGCGTGATGATCCGGTGATTGAACATATCCAAAAAATCTGTCATCACTTGGTAATTATCTTCACGGCGTATAATGTTGTTAAGTAATCTTAACGGTAATACGGCATCAACCCCATATAATCCAAGAAATCGGGTTCTGACTGTCGCAGGACGATTTAAATAAGGCGTCCGTTCAATATATTTGAGCTCACTAGCTGGAAAAGACATGTCCACCGAAGGTGCAAAACGCAATGGGTCGGCAGCAGGTGATTCGTTTTTACCCAATATAGGTTCTGATGCATATAATTGTTCAAGTAACTGACAAAAACGATAAAAGTTTATTTTTGGCAGTTCTTTTTCAATCATTTGCATTAAAGGGCTGTTTTCGATACTTTGCTCTGATTCCATACTATTTTCTTTCCTGTTGGTAAACTAATGATAACCAGTTGTGTAAATAGATTAACATCGGCATACAAGGCAAAAAATTGCTGTAGTAATTCGCCAAATAACATCATGTCACTTTCACCTGTGAATTGATAACTGTTTAGTGTAACTTCAATTTCAATTCCACGTTGTAACATGCCGTTTTCTGTTCGTTTTATTATTCGATGTGAGACTTCAATAATTCCTTCTAAACGTCGGCGATTAATTTCATTTTCTGTCCAGTCGTATAAAGCAAGTGTTCCACGTAACACTTCGGCATTCATTAGCGATAGGTAGTTCGGCGCTAGGTGTGATAGTACTCGCCAATAAAAACGGTCTTCTGTTGGTGGGTAACATGGCATTGTCGGCGAACATAAGTTGCGTACTTTGGCAATGCTACTATGAGAATCAGCAAGTTCGTGAATTCGAGCATTACGTAACGCTTTTCGCGGTAACATGCCATTGGTACCTGTTACTCGTAAAGATAACGTTTCATTTTCAAAGTGTTCATCTTTATCCCAGATTTTTCCACCAAGAATTAGCCATGTGTCATGCAGCCCCGATGCGCCTTTACGAACGCGCGTGTGATAATAGCGTTCTGGTGAGTCATGTCGTAACATACCACCACGATGTTTAAAACTAGTAAAAGGAACATAACGATATCGTCCTTCTTTTGTAATAGCTTCTACATGTTCAACTGAGTAAACTTCGACATGTCCGTCTTGTCTTAATAATGGGCGAAGTAGGTATTCGCTTTCTAATTGATTTACTACAATAGGATCGGCTTCCATATCAAATAGGTTAATGACTGGAACACAATGTAAACGGATATTGTCATAAGCCAATGGCATATCGCTTGGCCAAGTTTCACTAAGTGTTAATTCAATGTCAATATAGGTACAAGATTCTGGTACATTTTTTATGTTTAAACCATGCAGATCAACAAACATGAATTTTTCACGAAATGCAAAATATTCTAATAGCAGTTGATAGCCAGAGAAAGCATTATCTGGCTTTAACCATAAGCGATCCTCATCAGCAAATCCTACTGGTGTTATTTTACCGTCGAAGCTAAATTTTTCTTCGGTATTAGTTGAGTAGCGTAGATGCATAGCCGCTACTTGTTGAGTTAAAGCATGATGTAATGTAGAAGCTATTGGAGCATCAGCATTGAGATAAAGCCGTAAACAAGACAGGTCGATCTGTTCAAAGTCAGCTAGCTCACTAAAGCTTAAACGTATTGATATTACACTTCGGCCGTCATGACTTAATTCAAGTTTTGCTCGATTTATTTTTATTGGTTGTAATGTGACTGATTGTGTTGTTCTAAATGGGCATTTAGTTCCAACATGCCCTAAGGGCTCAGTCTGTACTTGTAATCCTTTTGGAATCACTTCTTGGCGCGATAATATGGAATAATCAGGCGTTAATTCAACTATCGACATGGAAGGAATTAAACGCAGGTAATGTGGCCAAAGTAATGTCACCAAACTTTCAGTTAGTTCGGGTATATCATCGTCAATTTTCTGACGTAACCGCCCGGTTAAAAAAGCAAAACCTTCAAATAATCGTTCTACGTAAGGATCGCGATCACCTACACGATCTAAGTTTAATAAACTTGCTCTGTCTGGGTGTATTTTAGCGAACTCTTTTCCAGCTTCTCGCAAATAACGCATTTCTGATTCGTAATAGCGTAGAATTAAATCATCCATTGTTTTTCTCTTAACTGATTATATTTTTGTCTTTTAGTTATAAATAATGTTACATCGCATTTAATGCACGAGCAGGATCAAGCTGCATTAATTCATGTTGTAACAGATCTATTTGTTCTGGCAGATTGACTTTTATGCCGTCTTTTAATTGGCTTTTTTGTTTCATTAATCTCAGTAGAAAACGTTTTACATCAAAGATTAATTCGGGCTCCCATTGAATTAATGTCAATGTTTCTTGTTGATTATTCAATCCAATTAGTAATTTTAGTGCAATATCTTGTTTACCAAGCTGTTCAGCAATTCGAGCTTGTGTATATTGAAGTAAATATCGTTGCTTCGGTGAGCGTACAGATGGTAAGTTTTGTAACCATTGAAATGATTTTTCTAAATTTTCGCTACGCGCTAATTCTTGGGCTTGTTTTTCAATTTCTACCCAATCGTTTTCGCCCGATATTGAAACTGGACCAATGCTGTCATCTTCATCTAAATGGTGTATACGCGCGTTTGTCGCTATCCAATTTAAGGTTTCATCGTCAGCAAATGGCATTCCATTATCAAAACAAAGGCGCTCAATACCATTGAGTCGTTCTAACATTAATCCGATGTCAGCCAAAAAAATATCTGCCCAAGATTGATGAGGCTCACCCAATTTTTGAAGCGATAAGATCGTTGCTCGTTGTAAATCTAACCAGAAGTGATTTGCCCCTTCCATAAAGGCAGCTTCAACACGTTCAAATAATTCCGCCCATTGTTGTTGTAGGATCAATCGATTAATATTTTGTTTAAGTTCAGCCCTTGGTGCTGGTAAGCGTGTTCTACCTCTCTGATCAACTGGCGGTAAGTCAATTATGGTATCCCATCTAAGTATTCGTAAAAATCGCCCTGCTGGTAAATACCCTTCTGGTTTTTCACGCAGGAAAGCAGCCATTTTGCGAGCTTGATCAAGAAGATCACGTTGAGAGCTAATTTTTACATCAGCAATTTTTATCGGCGATTCAACAGCTGATGCCGTTTCTGTTGTTGCCTGTTTTGCTGCTTCTTCAGTTGATGTATTTGCAGCTTGTTGCTTTAGGTTGTTATTAAAAAAATGAAAAAGTGCTGATAAATCTGGTGGTTCAACCGTTTGTTCTGGCGTTTCACCTACAAATAATTTTTTACAACTTTGATCTATTTCATTTAATGCAATAATAATACGACTTAAATTTTCTTCAGAAATTGGCTGCACTAAGGTAAGTTGGTCGATAAACCTAGCATTAGCTAACCATTCGATCGCATTTTTACGAATGTTATGTCGAGAGGGATAGATCGATGATCCAAATGTGTTAAGTAAGCCACCAAGTAGTTCTATCCCATCTGCATAGCCATCTGCACCGTCAACGTATAATCGAGCAAGACAATAATAAGTAGCAACACGGATGTCTTTACTACTTTGTTTTATCATGTTTTCGCTTTCAGTAACAATCATTGGGTAATCAATGCCTGAAAGCTTATTGATTTCATCTTTTATTTCTTGAAAAGTATCATAATAAGTTAAATCTTCACCCGAAGGTTTGTCTGGACTGATTGGTTGTAACCAATCAGTCCATTTTTGATTTAGCTGTTCTTTTGCTGATTCACTGGTATCTTGCGTGCCAAAGATACGACTTAACAGTTGGCTAAACATAACAATTTTCCATTATTTGATTTTTATTAATCTCTATTCAAATACCGTTTGTGGTAAATTAAAGTTGCGTAATTTCAACAGTGTTAATGGTCCACCACCTAACTGTGTTCGTAGAATGAATCTTAATTTATTGTCATCAGGTGTCTTCCATACTATCTCATAACGTGATGAGTCTAATGGTTTAACTGACGCTGTTTCAAGAAGTCGTACCCAAGCCCAATCTCCATTAAAGTATTCATAAAGTTGTAAGCCAGTTTCATCACTGCTCCAGCTAAGTTGTGAATACGGTGAGTAACCATCGCCTGGCCAGTTAAATCGTTGCCATGTTGGTGCTTGGTTAAAATATTCCAATTTTTGTTTGTTGATAACTAATTCTGTGCGAGCTATTTTGTCCCCACTTCGTGGCATTAAATCAAATGATAATCCGATATCGCCCGATGTAATCAATTCGGATGAAATATCATTAAATAAATTTAATGTTTCAAGAAACTCTGGTGAGAAGTTTAAACCTTGGGCATTGACAGCATTGACAATCCATCTTCCACCTTTTTTCTCTAGAACACCACTTAGTTCGTTAATAATGAAGTTATCAATAATTCCTGTGTCAGAACGTAGGAATCGAGCAAGCTCCGCTAAAGATGCTTCATTTTCACTATTTTTGAATGGATAGCGTCCTGCAAAGGATTTTTCCCATTGGTTCACAATGTAATTTTGCCAAACTTCATTGAAACTGTTTGTTGCAGGAGAAAGTACAACTTGCCACGATTGTTCAAGTGGTTGTTTAAACAAACTATAACCAAATCCAGCCCATTCATCTCCAAGGTTAGCTGCAATTAAGTTTCCGTAATCTCGTGTTTCTGTTAGGTCAACGGACGTGCCTTTAAAAACACTTTTAGCTAGCACTTGCATCATGGCTTGAGGATCAGGGCTATTTGTTACATTTTGTAATTTTAAGCGCACTTGTGTAACACGTGATAAATAACTCTGTAATGAAAGCCCACTGTTATTATCATTTTTAAGTAAATTAATTAAAGGGGCAAATGTAGCAGTTAAAGGTCCTGATCCTTCATTCTCTTTTAGCATGCTTCTTGATGATTTTTTACCCATAATTTCTTGCGCAGTACGCATTAAATTATCAGATATGCCATCTTTTGAGAACTCAGTTTCTGATTCATATTTGACAATATTAATCAAAGCGATGAGTGGGGAATGCCGGCTATCAGCAAGTAATGTTAATTGTTCAATAGAGTCTGAAATATTTTCAGTTTGTTGCCACTGTATAGTATTTAAAAAATATAACCAAGCTGCACCAAATTCATTAAAATAACGTTCAGTAAGTTCTTTTTTCAATACTTCAGGCGAAATTGCTCTTGTTAGGCTATTTTTACCACCTTCGCCTAATACCCAGTCAATTTGATCTCTACGTGTTTTAGCCGCATCTTCAATTTCATCTTTTATGGTGTTTTCCCATGCTTTTCGAGTGTAGATACCCGGCACTTCAACATCATTAAAGAAGAGTATATGACTGTCTATCCCAGGCAGTAATTCATATAAACTTAGATTTGAATACTGTTGACTAGCACGTTGAATTATTTCTTGGTACAGTCTATTAACCGCATTTTGAACACCTATTTTATTGATTAATACTCTTCGTGAATTTTTAACCAATAGTTTATCTTCGCTTAGCGTCCAGTCAGAATGCGTTTTAAGCATTTGTCCCCAAAAACGAACCAAATCAGGCATTAGTCGCTGCCAATCACCGTCGTTAACACCTTCAGGTGTTCGCCATCTTTGCGAAGCAAATTGGCTTAAATATTTGCCATCACTTTTATCTGATTGGCTCATCATTAAATATGCTTTTAATACATCATATGCAGAATCAACAAGTTTAGCTCGCTCAGGGTTATCTGGTGGTAATTCAGTTAATAAAGTTAAATAATCTGTCAATAAATTATGAAATGGTGTAGCAATATTGCGTGAGTTAGTTGTTCTATAGCTAAGCAATAATTTATTTAACAGTGGATCATTATGATTTAATCCAAAACCATAAAATAACGGTACGCCATGTTGTTTGCGATACAGGAGCTGTTCAATGCGTTGTTGTAATTGATATTGTATCTGTAATCTTGCTGTATAATCTTGTTTAACAGAATTATCAGCTTGTGTAGCCAACTCAATACTTTCATTAATTAATGATGCATTTTTAACGTAGGATGTGATTAAGCCTGCGCCAAACATCAAAATAGCTCCGATAAGAGCACACCCAGAAACCATTCCCCATTGAAGACCAATACGTTTACCAGTTAGCTGCGTTGCATCATCACTGATTGACTCCCATGTTGGTGTCATTGTAAGGTAGTTATCAAAGAATTGTTCTTCTTCATCGGTTGGTAACTCTTGATGAGGTATGAAAAATAGTCCACGAATACGCGGAGAATATGGCAATGAGATCAATGCATTTAGGTAACGCCTAATATTTTCTATATCGCCTTTAACTAGCTTTTGACTTAATTTAAGTAAGAATGTATATAAAACGTTTTCTTTTATTTGCTGTACTCCACGCTTACTGCATTCTTCCGATAGTTTATTGAGTGAGAATACCACTGATTCCATTGATTCTGGTGTTAAACTAGAGAAGAAAAGACCAACACTTTGTTCAGTTCTCCCTGCTTGTGACCATGTATTTTCTTGGGCAGCAACTAAGTAGAGAGGTGCAGACCATTTTAATAGTTTATCTCGCGATTGGGATTGTAATATTGCCTTCTCAATAATTAATTGTTGTTGTCGAGAGTTGACAAGATAATCTTTATTTACAACCCATATGATTGCATCTAACGGTTTACGAGAGAATGGTAACCAACGTGAGAAGTGTTTTCTTAATGCGATTGACCATGATGTATTAAGTTGTTCTTCAACATCACCGCCATAGATCATTAATGTTTTATCGTTTAGCTGCCATTTGTCTTGTTGTAAACGAGGAAATGCTGATTGAACATCAGTTGATGTACCTAATACAAGGCATTTGCGAATTTTATAACGCCAAAATAAACCGCGTCGGTATTTACATTCTTTTTGAATTTCTGAAAATTCATTAAATGTTTTTATTTTTTTATGGCTAGTAGTTGTTTCTTTAGGATTAAGTGATTCACGTTTAACTCTATCTCTTACCCAGCCTATACGACTTCTTAAAATAAGGGAAGGAGCTATAATCAGACCCACTATAAATAACATGCCATATAGCCATATCTCAAATTTTCTTCCTAATGTCTTATAACCTAACTCGTCGCCAAAAAGGTATATACCCATGGCTAATGATGCGGCTCCTATCAGGATAATGAAAATTAATCCAAACTGCTTCCATTTACTTCTCATTACAACACCCTTTCCCGTTTACGCTAATGTCACTACCGAAAATAACCATTGATTTTGGTTTCTAGTAGCAATTAAATTATTCCGTTTAGTTTTATTTATCATTTCAGAACTCATTGCTAACGCTAGCCAATAAGATAACTCTGTTTGTTTACCTACAAACTTTTCTAGTCCATATAATTGCTCAGGCTCTACACTTTGATTAACTAGCTGTTTGTTGATTTCTGTTTCTTGTTTATTATCTAAATTAACAAACCAAAGATGACTTACTTGTTTTATTGCAGGTTGCATTTCAACCATTTGCTTAATTGCAATTGGCAATTCTTCATCAATCATCGGTCTTAAAATTTGAGCTTTAGCTTTCTTTATTTCTAAATCTTGATATTGGGCATTATTTACCAATAAAAAGGCAGCTAAAAACTCTGAGGCACTAGATTGAGTATTATTAATAATAATTAACTCAATCATTGGCTGTGGTGAATCTATCCATTCGGCAATTTTTTCAATATTAGGCACAGTGTCAATCATATAATTTAAATTATAATCATGTTTAATCCCTGAGTTACGATAAGCTCGAGCTATTTCTCTATCAATATTTTCATATGAGTCAATTGGCATATAGAGAGAAATATTGATATTTGCTTTACTCGGTAAGATCGATATAGCATCGCTCATTGAACAAAATATATTATCAAAAGCCGAGGTTAGTTCAGACTTGTCTTTAAATTTTAGCGATTTATTAATTTTGGAATGCAAATTTGAGCCATTCTCTAAAATAGAACTGGCAGTTATTTCATCCGGTATTACATAAGCGCTGTCAAGAACCAATAATGACTTCATTGCCCACTTTTGCCAATTTTGTTCAACTTTTTTTTGTTCATCTTGCCAAATATCATATTTTTCTTGTGCAAGCCCATATAGGTATAATCGAATACTAAAAGCTGAACCACCTATTAATGTCGGAAAAAATGCTACACCGACCCAATATGTCCACTGTGAGGCGTAACTATCATTTGGCCAAGCTTTTGCAAGAATAAAGCTTGAGATAATAGCTAAAGCAGTGATAAAAAGCCCCCATCTTCCGCGATTTAATTGCACTGGAGGTCTTACAATATTGGTAATATTAGGTTTAGGCCAAGACATAATATTATTCAATCTCCGCAGTAGTAATTGTGGCTATAACTTTACAGCCACACGCACACTCGCACTGATCCATCGCTATCCCTTTTCCATCTGAAAAGCTTTTTTCAGATGATTCCACAATTGGATTTACACCATGATATTTTATAGGGCAACTAACCAGATCACCAATTAAAGCAGCAGGCTTACCTTCTATAATCATAGCTGATGAAGCCGAAATTACCGATCCACCGTGTGTTGTTGGATCTCCTAATCGCACTATATTCTTACCCATTTTTTATTTCCTTTATTTATTCCTTAATTTTCAAATCTTCTTTTGTTTTTTTAGAAGTCTTTTGTTTACTGTTTTGAGTATCATCTGCTGGTTTTATTTTAGCTGTTTTAGCCTTTGTCGCTTTAGTTTTCGCTTTACCATTATCTGTTACCCATTCCAATACAATTCCTTCAGATTCGTTAAAATCAAGTAGTAAAGTTTGAACTTTGCTATTAGCAATGTTGCTTCTTTGTAAAAGTAAATTTGATACCACAGGTAAAATTTGCTGATTTAAAATACTGTCAATATTGCGAGCACCTGTGTCTGGTAATAAGCATGCTGAAACCAACGTATCGTAAAGTTTTTCGCCAACTTTAAACACGACTTTGTAGTGTTTTTGTAATCGGCTCGCAACTTTGTTTAATTTCATTTCGACTATTCGACGTAGCGCATCTTGACCTAACGGGGTGTAAATGACCGTTTGGAAACGAGCAAGTAACGCCGGTTGGAAGTGTTCACGAATAATAGGTCGTAATAATTCTTGTTGTGTTGCAGTGTCTGCATCTGGCATTTCTTCAAAAAGTGCCATAAGCTCATCACTTCCTAGGTTAGATGTCATTAATATTAATGTATTGCGGAAATCGATTTCTCGACCTTCACCATCTCGCATAAATCCACGATCAAACACTTGATAGAATAAGTTTAGTACATCACGATGTGCTTTTTCGACTTCATCTAATAGTACAACACTGTATGGTCTTTTACGGACAGCTTCAGTTAGTATCCCACCTTGTCCATATCCCACATATCCAGGAGGAGAACCTTTAAGTTGCGATACCGTATGCGCCTCTTGATATTCTGACATATTAATTGTCACTAATGATTGCTCACCACCAAATAGTGTGTCAGCAAGCGCTAACGCAGTTTCTGTTTTACCCACACCCGATGGACCAACTAATAAAAATACACCCATTGGGGCATCTTCAGAAGTAAGCCCTGTTTTTGCTGCACGAATACGCTTAGCAATTTCAAATAGCGCAGTATCTTGCCCAACAACCCGTTGACGTAAATCATCTTCAAGTGCTAATAAATGGCTTTGCTCATCTTTTAATAAGCTTTCCAAAGGTACGCCTGTCCAATCTGAAATAACTGAAGAAACAGTACGGCTATCAACATCAAGTGAAAGTAATGGATTATTACCTTGTAATTCATTTAATTGTTGTTGCTTTTCAGAAAGTTTCTTAAGAATTTTTGTATCTGTATCAGTAGTGATTTCTTTACGCAATTCAATTAATTCTTCAACTAACTCCTTCTCTTTTTCAAATTGAGCTTGTTGAGTAGCTAATTTTTTGTGCAATTCATTGAGCTGTAATTCAATTTCAGTTATACGCTCACTAGATAAATTTTCACCTAATGCTAAATCAGCTTCTATGGCTTCTTGTTCTATCCCAAGAGAATCTATTTTTGCTTCAAGTTGGACTATTGATTCAGGAATAGTATCAAGCCCCATTCTTACACGTGCCGATGCTGTATCCAGTAGATCTACCGCTTTATCCGGCAGTTGACGGCCACTAATGTAACGCCTTGATAATGAAACGGCAGTTTTGACTGCTTCATCTGAGATATGTACGCCATGATGTTTAGCATAACGCGATTTTAATCCACGCAACATAAGGCAGGCTTTTTCGTCATCAGGTTCATCAACTTTGACTATTTGGAAACGACGCTCCAATGCGGCATCTTTTTCAAAATATTGTTTATATTCTGACCATGTGGTCGCAGCTATAGTCCGTAACTCACCTCTAGCCAATGCTGGTTTTAATAAATTTGCAGCATCAGCACCACCAGCAGAATTGCCTGCACCAATAATGGTATGTGCTTCGTCAATAAATAATAGTATTGGTGTTGGTGATTGTTGAACAGCATCAATAACATTTTTTAATCTTTGCTCAAATTCACCTTTAACACCCGCACCAGCTTGTAATAGACCAAGATCAAGCGATAATATACTAACATTTGCAAGATTTTTAGGTATGTTACCTTCAGCAATACGAAGTGCTAAACCTTCAACTAAGGCTGTTTTACCAACACCCGGTTCTCCAACTAGTATTGGGTTATTTTTTCGGCGTCGAGATAAAATATCTACCATTTGTCTGATTTCATTATCACGACCAAAAACAGGATCGATTCTACCTGCTTTAGCTTTTTCTGTTACATTTTCAGTAAAGCGTTCAAGTGCTGCCTGAAGATGTTTTTGCAACGTAGCTTGTTTATCTGTGTCATTTTTAGAATCAGACGTTGATAATTTTTGTGCATTATTTGCTGAACTGCCTTCCGTTGTTGATTCAATATTCAAATTATCTGCTGTATCAATGTTAGCTTCTGAATAATAATTAGATTGATTAATTGGGTTTTCATCTGACAGTTCATCTAATTTGGAACGCATTTTTTTCAATGATACAGGCGATAAACTTAATAATTGCCAAGCATCTTGTGCTTTTAAGCAATGTGGCATTTCTTGCAATGCTTGTAATATATGGACTGAACGAATCGCTTCTTCATGATCTTCTAGCGATGCTTTTAACCATGCTGATTGTATTATAGCAATCAACGATGGCGATAAACTTGGTTTTGTATTAATGGTATGAGGCAATGCGTCTAGATAATTTAGTAATCCTGTCCAGACTTTATCCATATCAAATTGATAATGCCTTGCAATAATTGTAATATCACCTGAACCCTGTTCTAATAATTTTAATAACCAATGTTCAAGTGTAATTTCTGTATGTGCTCGTGTTTGGCATAAACCAGCCGCAGCTTCGAGTGATTTAGCACAATACGAATTTAGTCGTCTTAATAAAACAGAGGGATCAGCAATCATTACTACTATTCCTTTCTTTAATTCCATTATTTGTTAGTTTAAAAATGCTGATCCAATTAATACTAATTGGATCAGCGCGTTAATTAAAAATTAACCTCGGCTTTCTACCCAGCTATCTGAGTGGATGATGTTGCCATCTTTGTAAGTCCAAGTAATTTTTTCATAACGAAGTTCAACACGCTCTAAGTGATTGTATTGTTCTTTCGTTGGATCTTTGATGTTGTGCATTTCAGGTTTAACAGAAACAACTTTTACGCCATCCATTAAAGTATTGAAATATTCAACTTCTTGACCTGCATCGTTAATTTTGTACCATTTGATCTCAACTGTTTTTAAGTTTTGACCAGTAGTAACAGCTTTGTAAAGGTATGGTGATGAAGCATCAACTTCTTTAACAAATTCAAGTGCTTTATGAACACGAGTACCTGTTAATTTACCTGTATTACCATCTGTTGGGATGTATACTTTGTGATCAAACTCAACCACTTCTACACTACCTTCACGACCTACAACGGTTACAGAACCTTTAATTTCAGCACCGCCATCATCTTTTAAAAACATATAAGCTGGAACAGCCATTGTTTATCTCCTTTTGTTGTTTTTGTTTCAAAAATTAGTTCTCTTTCACCAATATACAATTTGATGTTTGAGGAACTAAGTTTATTTCCACCCTTCGGTTTTTTGCACGATTCTCTGGAGTATCGTTACTTACCAAAGGTTTTTTTGCGCCATACCCTTGTATAGCGAAACAGGTATCAGGAATATCACTGGTTTTTAATATCCAGTCACGCACCGACATCGCTCGATTAAATGATAGTTGACTATTTTTGGCATCATCTCCAATTGAGTCGGTATGTCCTGTAATTATGATTAACCAACCCGTTTCCGGATTAGCATTCATCTGTTTTTTTATTTCAATTAATGCATTGATTAAGAATTTTTCTGAACCAGATTTTAAGCTCGATTGCCCACTTTCAAACAAGGCCATACTATCTAAACGAATTGGTGGAAGTGGATCTACTGTCACAATTTTAGGTTCAACAATGACAATTTCTTTTGGTTTTGCAACATAGTCGCTCATGGTCACATTGAGCGGTTCAGTTAATCGCAAACCTTTATAAAGCCCCAAACCTAAGCGAACTGGTTCACCCTTTGTATAATATTCATTTAGCATTGATTTATCTTCTTGTAAGGCCTCAAGCGCCTGACGTTTTGCATCATAATTATCCATTGGAATCAAGCGATAATGATGAATATCATTTTTTATTCGTTCAATAAGTTTTGCATTATTCCAAAATGATGCCCCTAAGCACCCCATAATAAATAGAGATGTGATAATCACTAAACCACAAATCATCGAGCTAATTGGTGAAAATGGGTAAGCAATAGGCATGAATTTCACTAATGCATCCGGAGGACTTACGTTGTCTTGTATGCTATGAGTATTAGGAAGCGATAATGTAGTCACACTTTCCCACAATTTTTGCATGACATTATTTTTTACTGTCGATTTATTAGTAGGATAAATTGCTACTCCCGATGGTATGCATTTAGCAATCGGTTGTTTGTCATTTACTAAAGTAGCTAATACTGTGCTTTCTAGCCAAGTTTCAGTTTCGTTTAAAAATGGGCGAATTCTTAATCGGCGTTCACGTTCATCAGTTGGGATTTTAATATCATTGACCCAATTATCTATCGGCGATAAATACTGATCAAGTAGATATAACTTTTGATTTAAAGATCGAAACCAATAAACTGGTAATGGGTTATATTCATCGTAGATTAAATCGTTAAGCCCGATATGCGTTGATACATATACCGGTAATTGATATTTTGCAATTCTACAGGTATCGACCCATGATTGGCGGAATGCCTGTAATTTAGCTATGAAAAACCCATGTTTATCTTCCACTTCTGGCGTAATTGCAAGAAATAGCCCTACTCGTCCTAACATGTCTGGCCATTTGGCAATTAATGAGTCATAAACTATAGGTAAATGCGAAAACTCGTCAACATAAATCCAAACGGCTTCTGAAGAAATAACTACATTAGATTCAGCTAAGGATAAATCTTCCGGGAAAAAATCTTTTGCCGCACTGCCTGAAACCAATAAAATTGGTAAACGGTAACGCTGCCTTGCTGGTAATAAGTCAAGCTTCTGAGTTAAAAACTGAATATTGGCTGTTGATGAGGCAAGTACTTTTCTGTAGCGTTGCATCTGCCAAAGAATTCCACCAGCAATAGCAAAAATTAAGCCAGTACCTATAATTTTCCAGCCAATTGCTACTGGTAAAAAAACAAACAATAGCAATAGGCTTAATATAACAGCATAGATAACCTGAATGCGCTTAGGATAATCGCTCATAATGCACCTTTAACCAACTAATTGTTTAACTAAATTATCTAGCTGATTATTAAATACAAAATAAAGGGCAAGAACCGAAATAACTGACAATACAGTGCATGTTAATAACACTGTTTTTCTTCCCTTATATCGGTAAATTTTTGTTTGTTCAATAATTGGGTAAGATTGTTCTGGCTCGTACTCTCGTAAAGCTTCACGTAGTGCTATGATTAGGTGTTCTCGTTCCATTTGAGGTTTATCAAGATAGCATCCCTGAAAACCAAGTCCAAGAACTCTGTCAAAACAAGCTAATACAAGACCTTCTTTTTTATCCGCCTTTAAACGAGCTCGGATTTTTTCAAACAGATCATAACCTGCATTATGTGTGTTGAAAAAAATCACTTGCAGCGGAGAACCCAACCATTCATCATAGTCTTGGTTTTTCGGATTGTCTCGATGACAAAGTAATACAGTCTCATCTAATAAAGCACATAATGCATAACTGATATCGTCAATTACATCTTGGCTGTATTGTGCGTTATATAATTTTTCACGTACGCTTGTAACTTGCTGTTTACAAAGCTCGTATAATTTGTGTCCTGAAGGAATATCCGCTTTTGCTTTAAGTTGGACAACCACTAAGATTGAATCGCGTAATAATTCATCAATAACAATTGGTTTTGGTTCTATACTCATAATTTAATCCTATGTTCGCAAAACTGCGAATAGCTCCAATGAAATATCTTGCATTGCTCGAGGTACATAAAATTCACAACACCTTGTTTCTAACATATTTTTTGCCGCACTATGGGTCAAATCCAATGCAAAATATTGATTATCTAGACGCACAGGTATTGCTGCGGGTACATGGCTTAAGGCTTTAATTGGAATTCCAGATAGTGCTGAGTGGATGATTTGTTTTACATCATCTGGTGCACCGGCTTTACACAAGATTGGGAATCGAGATTGTAACTGATGTCCTGGCATGCTTGATCGAACAGAAAGATAGAAATCTGCATCTTCGACGATGCGTGAATCATTTAATCGTCCTGTCCATAGTGTATCTTTGTCATGAACTAGTTCAATCTTAATTACTCTTGATGGTAAACTTTCTTCAAGCAAATTGCGAATTAATCCAAATAGTGGTGGAAAAACTTCATTAAGCTTGTCATGTTTATAAGTCGGAATACCATCAACACTATTTAATAACGAAAATGTTAATAGTGCCCCTGTAAATGAAGTTAATACTTGATAAAGTCTTTCTGGATGTAAGGATGGATTATCACGTAAGAATTTAAGTTGAGGCTCAAATGTGTTTAATGCATTTAAGAGCCAAAATAACGAAACATCAGCAGTCGCAAATTCAGCTATTTGTTGATTACGCTCATGTCGCATTCCTGTTAGATGTAGGCGTTTTGCTTGCACTTGTACACATAAAAGTTCTAATTCTTTTATAAGTGTTCCACTTTGTGTGTAAAGGTTTACCATTGGGTGAAGATAATCAAGATCAAGGACAAATTTACCGTTAAGATCACGTTTTAAACGAGCTATAGGACACGTTAAATAATCATTGTGATTTTCAAAGTCAAATAAGAATTTCAATGCATAACGTTCAACTGCAATCGTTTCAACATTTTGCCCCAGTAAATCAGGTACTTCTACCCATTCTTGTCGATAACGTAATGGACGTTCAAGTCGCTGGTTATCTTGCAGACAGTTACCGCCATTGGATTGCAATAATGGAATAGCAATTAATACAGTTACTTCCTCAAGCTCAATAGGAATATCAGTATTTAATACTCTAGCTTCAGGTAATTTATCAGCGATATCAGTATTAACTACTACTCCATCAGGAAATCGAACACTTATTGACTCAGCTTGTAACCGATCAACTGTCAACGCATTTGTATCAATGGTTAAATGCTCAATTCCCCATGGGTTAGCAACCGACATAGCTGCTAACTTTTGTGAAGTAAATTGTTGCCACAAGCCTTGCTGTTGAAACTGCTGAGGCGTCAAAAAGACGCCTTCATTCCACAAAGGACGAAAAATTTTCATGTATCCTAAATACTCCTAGTTATTAGATATTAATCAAATCAGACTAAAATTTATGATTTAGCCTTAGGCATTTGTGACACCATTGATAAGTTAATATCCATCCCTTCCACTTGGAAATGAGGTACTAGGAATGTTTTAACACGGAAGAAACCTGGATTATCTTCAATATCTTCAACAATAACTTTCGCCTCTCTTAATGGATGTGCTGCTTGGACTTCATCACTTGGGTCAGTCATTTCAGTGACAAGGTTGCCAATCCATTTGTTTAGCTCAAGTTCTAACATTCGACGATCTTTTGTTGCACCAATATTTTCTCGTTGGATTACTTTTAAGTAATGTGCGATACGTGATAATAAGAAAATATATGGTAAACGAGAATTTATACGGCTATTTGATGACGCTTCTTTCGTGTCGTAAACAGCAGGTTTTTGAGCTGAGTTAGCAGAGAAGAAACAAGCATAATCCCTATTTTTATAGAATGAAAGTGGGATAAATCCTAAATTAGCAAATTCAAACTCACGTGTTTCAGGAATAAGTACCTCTGTTGGGATTTTGACTTGATTACCTGTTCCTAAATCGTAAAGGTGGATTGGTAGATCTTCAACAAGCCCACCAGCTTGTGGTCCACGAATTTGAACACACCAACCATTACGAACAAAACTTTGTGCCATGTTAGCTGCAAAAGCATAAGAAGCATTAGCCCATAAGTAACGGTTGTGCTCTACACCTTTAACATCTTCAATATAGTTAAAATTACGTACAGGAACAGTATCTGGACCATAAGGTAAGCGAGCAAGCACTCTTGGAAAAGTTAATCCAACATAACGGGCGTCATCTGTTTCTCGGAAACTATTCCATTTAGTATATTCAGCACGATCAAAATAGTTACCTATATCTTTAATTGCAGCAACTTCTTCCATTGTTTCTTTACCAAAGAATTTTGGACCAACCGAACTTACAAACGGCATGTGCGCTGCAGCAGCAACTTTTGATACGTTTCTTAATAAAGAAATATCTTGAGGGCTACGATCAAATTCGTAATTCGAGATAGTTACTCCAATAGGCTCTCCACCTGGTGTGTCGTATTCCTGAGTATAAGTATGCCGATAAAAACCTGATTGGCTAATTTCTGGGGCATCTTCGAAGTCTTGACGCAGTTCTTCTTTTGATACATCCAATAATTCAATTTTAACATTACGGCGGAAATCAGTGCGATCAACTAAGAATTTCAATCCACGCCAAGTGGATTCAATTTCTTGGAATGTTTCATTATGCATGATTTCATCAAGCTGACGACTTATTTTTTGATCTATTTGACTAATATGGTAGTCTAATAAGTGTTTATCTAATTTTTCAACTTTATTTGATGAACCTTGTATTAATTGAAGCAAAATATTAATTGCCATGGTAACACGTTCATCTTGTGAAGATTCGAATAATACTTCGTTATCTTCATATCTATCAATTCCGCCCGCTTTTTTAATTGGGTTTAAATTTATTTTATCAAATAAAGATTGGTAAACACTGCTATTTTCTTCAACAACCGTTTTAGTAGCATTGTTTGTTTGATTTTGCACGTTCATTAATTTCTTCTCTTGCTTTTATCAAAACTTTATATTTTGTTTTGAAAATAATTACATTAATTTATTAAAAAAATATTTATTTATCACTTTCCGCTACGATTGATTCCAATTCTGCACGGAGTTCATCTGATAGTTGTTCGTCTTTAACGATTTTTTCTAATTCATAACGAAATGTAGCGTTATCTAATAAATTAGATTTTAAATCTCTTAATAAATTACGCATCGCAAGCAATGAACGTAGTTCTGGAACTTTTTTGGCAACTTGCTCGGGTGAAAAATCATTCATTGACTCAAACGCCAAATTCACAACAATTTCGCTACCATCATCCGCAATTTTGTTTGGAACAGTAATATTGGCTTCAGGTTTAAAATCATTTAATACAGCATCAAAATTATTTTTATTAATCGATACTTTTTGTTTATCTGAAAGTGATCGCTTGTCTTTACCTCGACCATAATCACCTACAGATAAAATTTTGAGAGGTAATTCAACTTTTTTTGTGGCTCCACCTGTGTGTAAATCAAGATTGATACTGACTCGAGCAGAAGGAACTTCGTTTTGATAACTACTAGACATAATTTCTCCTTTAATTTCCTTTTCCTTTAAAATAATGTTTAATTAGCAGGCTTAAGTGGAGAGTAAATTACACGATTTACGGATAAATTACAATCTCATCCTGCAATTTAAATGTATTTAATTTTTATAAAAACTCTTAAAAACTATCGCTAATCAAGTAATATTAAGGGTTTTTAAAATTTTTATATCATGAAATATTTGATTAATTTTTAAGCTGGTTTATTGCAAATAATCTTCTGATTGGTGCAATTTTGTCCTTATTGAGTTAGAATTAACAAATAATTTTCATTTTTTTATAGTACCAGCTCTTATAAGCTTTATGTTTTCTAATTAACTATTATTTTAATAGATAGGAATTATCTGCTATCTATTTTATTTTTTTATAAAATATTCTAATAACTTTGACTTCTTTATTTAATGATAATAATTCTCATTATTATTTTAATAAACTTTTGTATTATCATATAATGCAATAACGTTGTTATAAGATTGCATATGAAACAAGGAGTAGCTAATGAAGCTTATTTTTTTTAAAAGCCGAAAACCGGTATTAAAAGCCATATTGACCTCTTTAATTCTTTTGACTGCTCTTTTAGATTCTGCTTTAGCAATCGATAAAAAATTTAAAGTTGTTACAACCTTTACTATCATTCAAGATATCGCGCAGAATGTTGCTGGCAATGCTGCTACAGTCGAATCTATTACAAAAATAGGGGCTGAAATTCATGAGTACGATCCTACTCCTCAAGATATTACTAAAATGCTTTCCGCTGATTTAGTCTTGTGGAATGGGCTTAATTTAGAATTACGGTTTAAACGCTTTTTTGAAGATATTCAAGATGTACCTTCTGTTGTGGTAACTGAAGGTATTGAACCAATATCTATTCAAGAAGGCACTTATAAAGGTAATCCTAATCCACATGCTTGGATGTCGCCAACACTCGCTTTAATTTATATTGAAAATATCCGTGCAGCTTTGGTTAAATATGATCCTAAAAATGCCGGAGTTTATAATAAAAATGCCAGTGATTACATCGCAAAGATTAAAGCACTTGATACCCCTTTGCGAGAACGTTTAGCAAAAATTCCAGAAACTAAGCGCTGGTTAGTGACCAGTGAAGGGGCTTTTAGTTATTTAACACGAGATTACAATTTGAAAGAAGCTTACCTATGGCCGATTAATGCCGAGCAACAAGGTACACCGAAGCAAGTTAAAAATCTAATTGATTTGGTTAGAGCTAATAATATACCTGTCGTTTTTAGTGAAAGCACAATTTCGGATAAACCAGCAAAACAGGTCAGTAAAGAAACTGGAGCAAACTATGGAGGGGTATTATATGTCGATTCATTATCAACTAAAGATGGTCCTGTCCCAACTTATATAGATCTATTGAAAGTTACCGTTGAAACAATTGCTAAAGGATTTGAAAAATAATGAATCGAATTTGCCTAAATGTTAATGATATAACCGTGACATATAATAATGGTCACACAGCAATACATGATGCAAGTTTCACTCTCAATGGAGGAACGATTTGTGCATTAGTTGGCGTAAATGGTAGTGGTAAATCAACATTGTTTAAGAGCATTATGGGCATGATACGACCAACTAGAGGAAAAGTGACTTTAAATGATATGTCTGTCAAAGAAGCACTAAAACAAAATGTTATAGCTTATGTTCCTCAAACAGAGGAAGTCGACTGGGACTTTCCTGTTTTAGTGTCTGATGTCGTCATGATGGGGCGGTACGGTCATATGTCTTTTTTTCGTATTCCAAGTAAAGAAGATAAGAAGCAGGTAGATATTGCTCTTGAGCGTGTCAATATGTTGGATTTTAAATATCGCCAAATTGGAGAACTTTCCGGTGGACAAAAAAAACGTGTTTTTTTAGCTAGAGCTTTAGCTCAGCAAAGTAAAGTTTTATTATTAGATGAACCTTTTACCGGTGTTGATGTAAAAACAGAGAATGCCATAATAGATTTGTTAAAAGATCTTCGAAAAGATGCTCACCTTATTTTAGTTTCGACCCATAATTTGGGTAGTGTCCCTGAATTTTGCGATCAAGTGGTGTTAATTAATCAAACAGTTCTGGCCTTTGGTCCAACTAAAACAACTTTTACACCGCAAAATTTAATGACCACTTTTGGTGGTGCACTACGTTATCTTAGCTTGTCAGGAGAGAAATTGCATGATGATGAAGATCCTCGTAAAGTATCCATCTTAACCGACGATGAACGTGCTGCAATTTTTTATGGAGAAGGGAAAGATGATTCGCCTCATCGAGATTTGTTGGTTGACCATGTCAAAAACGAACCAAAAGGGCAATTATAAATGGAACTTTTATTTGAACCATTCACCTATAATTTTATGCTCAAAGCGATTTGGGTAAGTAGTATTGTTGGCGCTACTTGTGCTTTTTTATCTGCCTTTTTAATGTTAAAGGGTTGGTCACTAATGGGAGATGCACTGTCACATTCTGTTGTACCTGGCGTGGCGGGAGCTTATGCTCTAGGCTTACCCTACTCTGTTGGTGCCTTTTTTACTGGCTCACTGGCTGCTCTGTCAATTACAATAATACGTACAATGACTCGTTTAAAAGAAGATGCCATTATTGGTTTTATTTTTTCAACTTTTTTTGCTACCGGTTTATTGATTATTTCACTTAACCCAACTTCCGTTAATGTGCAAACCATTATTTTTGGTAATATTTTAGGTATTGACGATAGTGATATGTGGCAAGTGCAAATCATTATTTTGATTTCGTTGATATTACTACTGCTGTTTTGGAAAGATCTTTTAGTGGTGTTTTTCGATGAAACTCACGCACGCTCAATTGGCTTAAAGCCATTGATGTTTAAAATCCTTTTTTTTACTATTTTAAGTGCTTGTACCGTTGCTGCATTACAGACCGTTGGTGCTATTTTGGTTATTGCCATGGTTGTAACTCCAGGTGCAACAGCTTATTTATTAACAAGTCGATTTTCTAGACTATTGGTTATTTCGGTGATTATTGGTGCTACGACTAGCGCTATCGGCTCTTGGTTAAGTTACTTTCTAAATGGTGAAACAGGTGGTGTGATTGTTACATTACAAACACTAATTTTTATTGTGGTATTTTTGTTCGCACCGAAACAGGGGTTGATTTCAAACAAACTAAAAATCAGGCAAAGCAGATTAAATAAGAGAGCGAATTTATGACAGATTTATGGGAATATATTTATTATCCTTTCACGCTACCTTTTATTCAACGAGCCATATTAGCAGCATTAACAACTAGTATCGTTTGTGCACTTCTTTCTTGCTTTTTAGTATTAAAGGGTTGGTCATTAATGGGGGATGCGATTTCTCACGCAGTGTTGCCTGGCATTGTGATAGCTTATTTAATTGGTATTCCTATTATTTTGGGGGCATTTGCATCAGGCTTATTCTGTTCGGCCGCAACAGGCTATATCAAGGATAACTGTCGAATTAAAGAAGATACTGTAATGGGGATTGTTTTTTCGGGAATGTTCGCTTTTGGGTTAGTACTATTTTCGAAAGTCGATACTTCACTGCATTTAAATCATATCTTATTTGGTAGCGTGTTGGGTACTAGTTACGCTGAATTGAAACAAATTATTTTAATTGCAACTATAGTGTCGTTATTGGTAATTATTAAACGTCGTGATCTTATGCTTTATTGCTTCGATTCTATTCAAGCCAAAGTAGTAGGCCTACGAGTTAAATTATTGCATTATGGGTTACTAAGTGTTATAGCATTAACTATTGTTAGTTCTTTAAAAACAGCAGGAGTTATTTTAGTTATTGCAATGCTTATTGCGCCAGGCATAACAGCATTTTCATTAACTCGGCGTTTTGAAAGAATGTTACTTGTTGCGGTAATTGTTTCGGTATTTTCTTCGGTGATTGGTACGTTAATTAGTTTTTATTTTGATGCCTCAACCAGCGCTTGTATTGTCATATTACAGGCTGCTATTTTTTTGTTTGTGCAAATTTATCAATTTATTATTAGGAAAATGATACACCGTTAATCTCAATTGTTTGAAATGCAACATGCGTGTAAATCTTTTCAACGCGCATGTTACCCTAACTTTTATCCTGTAAATTGGAATAAAATTATTCATCATCCATATATTTACTGGCATCGGCATAGTTATCAAACCGTGAGAATTGCCCTTGGAATTTTAAACGAACCTTACCGATAGGACCGTTTCGTTGTTTACCTAATATAATTTCGGCAATGCCTTTATGTTCAGACGCTTCATTATAAACTTCATCACGGTAGATAAACATAATCACATCGGCATCTTGTTCGATAGAACCTGACTCACGTAAATCCGAGTTTACAGGTCTTTTGTCGGCACGCTGTTCTAAACTACGATTGAGTTGTGATAATGCAACAACCGGAATTTGCAGCTCTTTTGCTAAAGCTTTAAGTGACCGAGAAATTTCAGCAATTTCTAAGTTTCGGTTTTCTGACATATTCGGCACGCGCATAAGCTGTAAATAATCAACCATGATCATACTTAATCCTTTATGCTCGCGATAAATGCGTCTTGCCCGTGAACGCAGCTCCATTGGCGTTAAACCAGAAGAATCATCAATATAGATGTTTTTCTTTTCGAGCAATAATCCCATAGTACTTGAAATTCTTGCCCAATCATCGTCTTGAAGTTGTCCAGTTCGAATGCGTGTTTGATCAACTCTAGATAATGAGGCTAGCATACGCATCATTATCTGTTCTGAAGGCATTTCTAGACTAAATATTAATACCGGCTTTTCCTGTTCTAGCGCAGCATTTTCACACAAATTCATAGCAAAGGTGGTTTTCCCCATTGAAGGTCTTGCGGCAATAATAATTAAGTCTGAACGCTGTAATCCTGCGGTTTTTTTATCCAAATCAATATATCCAGTAGAAACCCCCGTTACGCCATCGTGTGGGCGTTGGAATAGCTCTTCAATTTTAGCTACTGTTGACTCTAATACTTCGGTGATACTTTTTGGTCCTTCACCCTGTTTAGTTCGGCTTTCAGCAATTTGAAAAATTTTACTTTCTGCCAGATCCAATATTTCACTGCTATCACGCCCTTCTGTAGCATAACAGTTGTCAGCAATTTCGTTTGAAGCGCTAATTAGTTCACGCAAAATTGCTTGTTGACGGATGATATCACCATATGCCACCACATTAATTGCACTTGGTGTATTTTTAGAAAGCTCAGCTAAATAAGCAAACCCGCCAACATCACTTAGTAAATCTTTACTTTCTAAGCTTTCTGATAAGGTAATTAAATCAATTGGCGTACCTTTGCTAACTAACGTATGCATTTCTGAAAAAATTAGTTGATGATGACGCGAATAAAAATCACGTTCTGTTATCATTTCGGAAACCGCATCCCAACGTTGATTATCAAGCATTAGGCTTCCTAGCACAGCTTGCTCTGCCTCAATTGAATGTGGAGGCATTTTGATATTATGCAACTTTGAGCTTTTCGACTCTTCATTTCTTGAGTTTCTACTTGAACTTGTTTCGCCAGTATTCATACATTCATCTTTTTAATTCATCTTTAAGCAATGTGCTTATGTTAAAAATAATGGTCCTAATACAAGATTAGGGATTTGATACTCTTTTGGATATTCTACTTGAACTAAATACAACCCTTCTGGTTTAGCTGTCGCCGCGGCTTGAGTTCTATTCCTTACTTGTAAAAGCTCAGCAATCCATTCAGGCGGTTTATTACCAGTGCCAACTTCAAGCAAACTTCCCACAATATTACGTACCATGTGGTGTACAAAGGCATTCGCTTTGATATCAACAATAATATATTCACCCTGCCTTATCACTTCAATATGATGTATATTACGCCAAGGAGTTCGTGATTGACATTGTGCAGCTCTAAACGATGAAAAATCATTTTCACCTAATAGATATTGTGCTGCTTGGTGCATTAATATTTCATTTAAAGGCAAATAATAATGCGATACCCCTTTAGCTAAAATGGCTGGACGATAACGATGATTATAGATCACATATCGATAACGACGAGCTGTCGCACTAAACCTCGCATGAAAACTATCATCAACTATTTGTGACCAACGCACCGCAATATTATCAGGTAAATGAGAATTCACTCCCATTGTCCAAGCACTCGGTGAACGTGTTGATTGGGTTTCAAAATGGATAACTTGCCCTGTTGCATGCACGCCAGCATCGGTTCGACCAGCACAAAATACGTTTATTGTTGAATTAGCAATTATCGATAGTGCGGATTCTAACCTTTCTTGAACAGAATCAACAGATTGTTGTCGCTGCCAGCCAAAGTAATCGCTGCCATCATATTCAATGCCAAGAGCAATCTTATAGGTAGTCATGAATGAGAATCTCTAGTGTCTCAATTAACATTAATGCACCTAAATAACGAATATTATCAGCAACTGACCAAAATTGAATTTGTTCATAATGACCGTAACTGTGTCTCAAATTAGCCAATTTAATAGTTAGCTGACCTTCAGACTCTATACTAACTTCGGTCACTGGAGTTGGCAGATTATCGCTTTGCACTTCAACCCCAAACTCGCTAAAACGTGTCATATCTAACTCAATCGGTAAGCTACTTGATACATTAATAGCTTGTGACACCCCATAAAACACAGGCACAATCACTGATTCAATAGAGACAGGAAGTTCATAATTACTTAATATTTTACGAATTTGATTAACTTGTGACTTTTCACCTAATATTGAATCATCATGTTCGTGCGATACGGGTAATAAGTTAAATGCTAATTGCTTGTCAAATAACTGATTATCAACTGGCATGCCATTTAATAAGCGAGCGCTCTGCCCAGCCAATTCATCAACACCTTGCTTACCATACAATGAGGCAGGAATAAAACTGGTGGCATGCAAATTGGTTAATAACTCAATATCAGTTAACGACGCAACACAACGCAACAATTGGCACACAGTGGCACTAGCTACCGCTATAATGTTTTCATTACGGTATTCAGTTAATACGCTATTATTAACTTTAGGTACTACTAATGGTATATGCTCTTGCTGAGCAAAATAGCCACTAGAATCAATCACTACACAGCCTGATTCTGCCGCAATTTGTGCATATTTTTCACTTGTTTCAGAACTAGCAACAAAAAAGGCAAAATGGCACTGACTCCAGTCCATTTGTGCACTATCAGTAACAGTTAAATTTTTACCAGCAAAGCGAACAACTTCACCAGCACTATTGTCACTGCCGACCAAATAGAGATTTTCAATTTTTAGATTATTGTCTTGTAAACTACGTTTTTGTAGCAATTCAACTAGCGCAGAACCTACTTGTCCTGTCGCCCCAACAACAGCAATATTCCATACAGACATATTTAGAACCTAAATAAAAAAATTTAATGGTGATTATATCACTATATTGTCAAAGATAGCGTAAAAAAGCTGTTTCACTATTTTGGAATATAGATCGATAAAATGAATTTTGGTCAATTACAAATTATGTAATCGTCGTTAAAGTAATAAGCCAAATTAATTGAACTATTTTTGTCATCATGGTAAAAACAACGTTATCCACTATTGCTAAAAAAGCTAATTTATCAATTGCTTCTGTTTCAAGAGTATTAAATACACCCAATTTAACTTCACCACAGACTCAATCAAAAGTTTATCAAGCTATACAAGAGCTACATGTTGATACTTTCAACAATTTTAAACCATATCAAGCTGGACCTGAAACTAAGAAAATTTTAATTATTGATAATCAGCTTTTTTCGAAAAGTTTAATTAACTTAGGTTTAGAACAAGCTTTGAAAAAAGAAGAATATATCTTTTTTTATTTACGTTTTCCTTATTCTGATAACCATGATATTCATTATTTAATTCGATATGTGACCCAAAATATCTTTGACGGTATTGTGATAATTAATGACGCCCCTTATTTAGAAATACTCAGATATTATAAAAACACATTACCTCCTATAATTTTAGTTAATCATTATTCAATTGATTTTACGTGTATTTATTTTGATCACCTAATGATTGCTTATCAGTTAACTCAATATCTAGTTTGTAATTCACATTCAAAGATCGCTGTTTTATTAAATGATCATGATAAAATTAGTTCAAGTTTGTTTTTAGAAGGCTATAAACAAGCTTTGTTGCGAGCAAACATCATTGTTGATCCTAACTACATCATTGAAAATTGTTTTAGCTTTGATCATGGTCGAACTGTAACTAAAAGATTATTTAAGAGTAACAAACCGCCTTCTGCCATTATTTGCGCTGATAATATCAGTTTAAATTACTTAGATGAAAACTATTATAATCAACAAAATTTTTATTCTTCTTATAGCGCAGTGTTGGGCGTTTTGCATCAAGCAAATGAAATCCTATCTAATACAGACAATCCATTGACTTTAACTTATATTAGCCATTCAAAAGATCGACATTATAATGAATTAGATAAATTGAGCAGAATCTATAAGCCTTTATATAAAATGGGGCAAAAAGCAGCAATATTAATTAATGAGATAATTCAAAAAAACGATCCATTAATAAAAAACAATTATCTTATTGAAGCTGAACCAATTTTCTATTAAATAGAATATAGCTAATAGAAAATAATGCTCGCTCCAATAATTATTACTATATTTTAAACTTAAATTTGTTTAAACCACCGTTGAAACTAGGCGTTTAGGTGATAATTGGTCACCCACTAGTATACCTGCACCAATAAACTGATCCCCTTGATATATTCTGACTAGGGTTTCAGTTGGCATGGTATTTTCAAGCGTTATAGTTCGTCCTAATAAAATATTTTTACCTTGTTGTTCGGTAAGTATAACTTTAGAGTATTCATTTAATGGGCTATCACAAGGTAATAATACTTTATCCCGTTCAAGCATCACTTGTAATGCATTTAAAGTGATCATATTTTCTATTGGATAATTAGAAACTTGCAAACGTCTTAAATAAATCACATGTGCACCACAACCCAGCAACTCGCCTAAATCATCAATAATAGTTCGAATGTAGGTTCCTTTAGAGCAGTGTATTTCTAACGTTAATTCACTATTATTGACGTTAAAATCAATAAATCGATTTTCGTAAATGGTAATAGGTCTTGCTTCACGTTCAATAACAATACCTTGGCGAGCATATTCGTAAAGTGGTTTTCCTTGATATTTTAGTGCCGAAAACATGGTTGGCACTTGTAAAATATCACCGCAAAAATGTGTTAAAGCTTGTCTGATTTGTGATTCAGTCACTTTAACAGGTTTGGTACATATAATTTGCCCATCGGCATCAGATGTATCGGTTCGTTCACCAAGTTTGGCAATCACACGGTAACGTTTATCCGAATCCAATAAATACTGCGAGAATTTTGTCGCCTCGCCAAAACAGATAGGGAGCATCCCTGTAGCTAATGGATCAAGTGCGCCTGTGTGCCCTACTTTTTTAGCATTAAATAACCATTTCACTTTTTGCAATGCATCGTTGGATGTCATGCCTTGCGGTTTGTCTAGTAACAAAACGCCGTTAATGTCACGGCGAATTTTTTTTATATTCATCATCTTTTTATACTGAAAAACATAGCGTTCTGAAGCTTTTTGACAAAATCAGGGCTATTTTTAATCTTAATCTTTATGACGTTCGTTATCTTGTTTGATAACATCTGCTACCAAATTAGACATTTGCATACCTTTAATTAGCGATTCATCATAAAAGAATTTGATTTCGGGAATGATTCGTAAACGCATCGCTTTACCAATTAAAGTTCGAATATAACCTTTAGCATCATTAAGTACTGCTAAACCTTGTTCAATCACCTGTGGATCATCATCATTTAAAAAAGTGACAAACACTTTGGCATACGAAAGATCGCGCGAGATATCAACACCCGAAACTGTGACCATACCGAGCCGAGGATCTTTAATTTCACGTTGTAAGATAATTGCAATTTCTTTTTGCAATTCATGTCCAACTCTAGATGAACGATTAAATGCTTTTGCCATATCTATGTTCCTTAAAATATGAATAAGCAAGGGTTAAACCTTGCTTATAAACTTATTACATGAAATTCGTAATGGCTAAATTGTACGTTTGATTTCGATAGTTTCAAATACTTCAATTGCATCCCCAACACGAACATCATTGTAGTTACGCACACCAATACCACACTCCATACCGTTACGAACTTCGTTAACATCATCTTTAAAGCGACGTAATGATTCAAGTTCGCCTTCATAGATAACCACATTATCACGTAGAACACGAATTGGGTTATGACGTTTAACCACACCTTCAGTAACCATACAACCAGCAATTGCGCCAAATTTAGGTGATTTAAAGACATCACGTACTTCAGCAAGACCAATTATTTCTTGTTTGTATTCTGGTGCCAGCATACCACTCATTGCTTGTTTAACTTCATCAATTAAGTCATAAATAACAGAATAATAACGAAGATCAAGGTTCTCTGTTTCAACTACTTTGCGGGCCGAAGCATCAGCACGTACGTTAAAACCTAAAATAATGGCATTTGATGCTGCCGCAAGCGATGCATCAGTTTCGGTAATGCCGCCTACTCCTGAACCAATAATTTTAACCTTAACTTCATCAGTTGACAGTTTAAATAATGAGTCAGAAATCGCTTCAACTGAACCTTGAACATCTGCTTTTAAGACAATATTAAGTTCAGAAACGTCACCTTCTGTCATATTAGTAAACATGTTTTCAAGTTTCGCTTTTTGTTGACGAGCTAGTTTTACATCACGGAATTTACCTTGGCGATAAAGGGCAACTTCGCGTGCTTTCTTCTCATCACGCACAACGGTGGCTTCGTCACCTGCTGATGGCACACCAGACAAACCGAGGATTTCAACCGGTATTGATGGTCCCGCTTCTGTCACTTCTTTTCCAAGTTCATTACGCATTGCCCGAATTCGCCCATATTCAAATCCACAAAGAACGATGTCACCTTTACGTAACGTACCTGATTGCACTAACACTGTCGCAACTGAGCCACGTCCTTTATCAAGGAATGATTCAATAACCACACCACTTGCCATTCCAGTTTCGTATGCGGTAAGTTCAAGCACTTCTGCTTGTAATAAAATTGCTTCAAGTAGTTGATCAATACCCGTTCCCGATTTTGCTGAAACATGAACAAACTGCGTATCGCCCCCCCAATCTTCTGACATCACGCCATATTGAGCAAGTTCGCCTTTAACGCGCTCTGGATCTGCTTCTGGTTTGTCAATTTTATTTACCGCAACTACCATCGGCACATTTGCCGCTTTAGCATGTTGAATCGCTTCAATGGTTTGTGGCATCACACCATCATCAGCGGCGACAACAAGGACTACAATGTCCGTTGCTTTAGCACCACGAGCACGCATTGAGGTAAATGCCGCATGCCCCGGAGTATCTAAAAAGGTAATTTCACCACTTGCCGTTTTAACATGATAAGCACCAATGTGCTGAGTAATACCGCCTGCTTCGCCTGAAGCTACTTTTGCTTTACGAATATAGTCAAGCAATGAGGTTTTACCATGGTCTACGTGCCCCATAATAGTAACTACAGGCGCACGAGAGACTTTTTCAGCCCCAGTATCACGATCACTCATCAGTGATTCTTCTAGCTCATTTTCACGACGAAGTACCACTTTATGCCCCATTTCTTCGGCAACAAGTTGTGCTGTTTCCTGATCGATAACTTGGTTGATCGTTGCCATCGCCCCCATCTTCATCATGGTTTTGATTACTTCTGATCCTTTTACAGCCATTTTATTTGCTAATTCGGCAACAGTAATAGTTTCGCCAATAACAACATCACGGTTAACTGCTTGAGCTGGTTTGTTAAAGCCCTGCTGCAACGCACTTTTTCCTTTCTTTTTATGATTACCACGGGTTGCCGCACGCGCTTCTTCCCGTTCTGCTTTTCCTTCAGATAGCTTACTGTTTTTTTTCTGTTTGGTTTGTTTGGCATTGCGACCACGACCGCGCGCACCTTCAACTTCACGATCAGTATCATCTTCTGCAGCTCTGGCATATTTCGATGTTGTAACATGATAATCATCATCATCATTGTTATTATCGATTTCAACTGCATCACTGTATTTTTCAGCTAATTTACGCGCCTCTTCGGCCATACGTTTAGCCTCTTCTTCAAGTTTACGACGATTTTCTTCTTCGGCTTTACGTTTAATTTCATTAGCTTCTGCTTCTAAGCGTGCTTTCTCTTCTTGCGCTTTTTTCACTTTTGGATCTGTCTTTTGCTCCTGAACCGCTTTAACGGCTTGTTTAGCTTTATCTTCTTGGGCTCTTTTTTTTGCCTCATCTTCACGCTTTTTGGCTTCCTGAGCGGCTAATTTCTCTTTTTCTTCTGCCTCTTGGCGTGCTTTCAATTCAGCTTCTTGTTTCGCTTTTTGTTCAGCTTCTAAACGTGCTTTTTCAAGTTCAGCAGGATCTTGTTTAACAATAGTCCGTTTTTTTCGGACTTCAACTTTAATCTCTTTACTTTTGCCACCCCCGCTTGACACATTCAATGTTGAGTGCGTTTTGCGTTGTAATGTTAATTTTGTCGGGCCTTGCTGAGGATTTAAATGCGCAAGCAAAGCTTCTTTTTCCTTTTGAGTAACAGTATCAGATGCGGTTTTCTTAATACCAGCATCGGCAAACTGTTGCAAAAGTGTTTGCACTGGAGTGTTGATTTCTTGAGCCAGTGTTTCTATTGATACTTTGGTCATGTATTGCTTTCCCTCAATTATTCATTTGCAAACCAACAAATATTACGTGCAGCCATAATAAAATCGCCAGCTTGTTTACTTGTTAAACTGTCTATCCCCACTAGATCATCAGTACCTTGTTCAGCTAAATCTTCCAAAGTAATTACATCATGTTGTGCTAATTGATAGGCTAACTCTTGTGTCATTCCTGGTAGATTTAATAAATCTTGGGCTGGTCGTTTATCGCCACTATTTGCTAATGCTATTGTTGTTAACGCATCTTTAGCTCGATTTCTTAACGCTTCAACCAAATCTTCATCAAGATCTTCAATTTCAAGCAACTCATCAACAGGCACATAAGCAAGCTCTTCTAAAGAAGTAAAGCCTTCTTCAACCAATAACTTTGCTAATTCCTCATCAATATCAAGATGCTTCATTAGATTATTGATTGCAGCAAAAGACTCTGCATGATGTTTTTCTTGCAAGTCTTCGGTGCTCATAACATTTAAAGTCCAACCTGTAAGCTGAGATGCTAAACGGATATTTTGTCCATTTCTACCAATCGCTTGCGGTAAGGTTTCAGCATTAACCGCTACATCCATGGTATGTTTGTCTTCATCAACAACAATGGAAACAACATCTGCTGGCGCCATGGCATTAATAACGTATTGTGCTGGGTTATCGTCCCATAAAACTATATCGATGCGCTCGCCACCAAACTCATTGGATACGGCTTGAACACGTGCACCACGCATTCCCACACAAGCACCAACGGGATCAATACGGCGGTCATTACTGCTTACCGCAATTTTAGCACGCGAACCAGGATCGCGAGCTACCCCCTTAATGTCAATCGTCTCTTCGCCAATTTCAGGCACTTCAATACGAAATAGCTCTTCCATCATTTCAGGGTTTGAACGACTGAGGCAAAGTTGCGCAGGTTTATTATCTTGTTCAATAAGATATAAAATGCCTCGAACACGATCACCGATGCGAAAGTTTTCACGTGGTAACATATCATGGCGTGACATCATTGCATCAGCATTATTGCCTAAATCAAGAATCACACTATCACGATTCGTTTTTTTGACGATTCCTGTCACAATATCGCCGAGACGATTTCTAAACATGTCAATCACCATGGCACGCTCCGCTTCGCGGACTTTTTGCACGATCACTTGTTTTGCGGTTTGCGTAGTAATACGATCAAAGGCAACAGATTCAATTTGTTCTTGAACATAATCACCAATTTTTACGTTTGAATCTTCGTATTGTGCAGCATCTATTGTCATTTCTTTGGTTGGTTGGGTTACTTCATTAACAACTAACCAACGTCGGAACGTATCGTAATCACCTGTTTTATGGTCTATTTTTACGATAACGTCAATATCAACAGCGTGTTTCTTTTTAGTGGCCGTTGCTAATGCCGTTTCTAGTGCTTCGAAAATTTTGTCGCGCGTAAGCGCTTTTTCGTTTGATACAGCTTCAACAACAGCTAAAATTTCTTTATTCATCCTTTTACATCCGTACTCTATTTAAGGTTAAAATTAGGTACAATATTTGCTTTTTGTACATTACTAAAAGCAAACACTTCATCATTATCATCGACAGTTAATGTAACCATTTCACCGTCGATAGACTTAATTCGTCCTTTCCATTTGCGACGGTTAGCAACAGGAATACGTAGACTCACTGTGACTTCTTCGCCGATAAAACGCTGGTAATGTTCAAGCGTAAATAACGGCCTGTCCATTCCTGGCGATGAAACTTCAAGATTGTAAGCATCTTTGATAGGGTCTTCAACATCAAGAACTGCACTGATTTGTCGGCTAACATCAGCACAATCATCAACCGTTATACCATTTTCACTATCGATATAGACTCGTAGTATAGGGTAACGACCACGACTATATTCAACCCCGACTAATTCAAAACCAAGTGCATTAACTGGTTCTTGGATAATGCCGGTTAATTGTTGTTCTATATTAGCCAAACAAACCTCCACTGCAGAAAATAAAAAAGGGCATAAAGCCCAACATTTTTTAAACTTACGTTTAAATGATAACACGAAAAAAAACCTCGACATGCGAGGCTTACATTTAAATACTAACTATAATGAAGCCACTTGTTTCGAACTTTCATAAATAAAAAAGGGTAGATTGGTTTATGAATGAAAATTTAAGTGGTTGCGGGGGCTGGATTTGAACCAACGACCTTCGGGTTATGAGCCCGACGAGCTACCAAGCTGCTCCACCCCGCGATAGATGAATGAGAATTATACGGCATTTTAAATAAAATGCAACCGCAAATCACACTGGTTTTATAAGTAAACTTAAAGTTATTTAAAATATGTTACACATCAATTTTAATATACATACCACTTAACTTAAGCATAACTGTTTAACTCATATTGGCACAATAATTTCATTTTCAAGTCTATTATTGTGCCCACTATTTAGTACTATAAAGTAATATAAATTACTTGCTAGTTGCCTGTTTCATTGATTGAACAAATTTGGCTAATTGGCTAAGCATTTGTTCGGGATTGTCGAAGTTTTTCTCAATAATTTTTACTGTTGCCGATCCGCTAATTGCCCCAACTGCACCGGATTTAATCGCTTCGCTAACTTGAGTTGGTTCTGAAATACCAAACCCTTGTAACGCAGGTGGAGCGCCAAACTCAATTAATTTCTTTATCAGATGGGTAAGCGGTTTGTTAGCTCGATTTTCAGCACCAGTAACACCTGCTCGTGATACCAAATAAGTATAACCTTTACCTTGCTTAGCAATACTTTGAATGACTTTATCATCAGCATTAGGTGGGCAAATAAAAATTGGCGCTATATTGTATTTTTTTGCGGCCACTGTAAATTCTTGTGCATATTGAGCTGGCAAATCAGCAATCAATACTGAATCAACTCCCGCTTTGGCACACTTGGCATAAAATTCGTCGATACCATTTTTGAAAACTAAATTAGCATAAATAAGTAATCCTATTGGAATATTGGTGTATTGTGCTCTGACATTGGTTAAAATTTCAAAACACTTTTCAACTGTTATTCCTGCTTTAAATGCCCGAATATTGGCATTTTGAATAGTTGGACCATCGGCCATCGGATCTGAAAATGGGATCCCAAGCTCTAGTGCATCAGCGCCAGATTCAATTAAAGTTTGAATGATTTTAAATGACAGTTCTGGCGTTGGGTCACCGACTGGAACAAAAGGAACAAAAGCGCCTCGTTTTTCGGCTGTTAATGTTGCAAACAGTTTTTGATAACGGCTCATTCGATTTCTCCTTTTGCTTTTAAAATATCATAAACGGTAAAGATATCTTTATCGCCACGCCCTGACAGGTTAACTATTAGTAGCTGTTCTTTAGTTGGATTTTCTTTTATCATTTTCATAGCATAAGCTAATGCATGCGATGATTCTAACGCAGGAATAATACCTTCATGTCGTGATAACGCTTTAAATGCATCAAGCGCTTCATCATCAGTAATTGACACATAATCAGCTCGACCAATACTATCTAAATACGCATGCTGTGGACCAACTGATGGAAAATCTAACCCTGCCGATATTGAATAAGATTCTTCAATTTGTCCTTCTTCCGTTTGCATCATCGGCGATTTCATACCGAAATAGATGCCAAGCTTACCATGTTTTAGCGAAGCTCCATGTTTGCCACTTTCAATCCCATGACCTCCTGGCTCTACACCAATTAATTTGACGGATTTATCATCAATAAAATTAGCAAACATACCAATTGCGTTTGAACCACCACCAACACATGCAATTACTGCATCAGGCAAACGTCCTTCTTTTTCAAGGATTTGTTGTTTAGCTTCACGGCTGATCATCTGTTGAAATTCACGTACAATTGTTGGAAAAGGATGCGGACCAGCTGCAGTACCTAACATATAATGCGCTTTCTCATAACTGCCAGACCAATCGCGTAATGCCTCGTTACACGCATCTTTTAATGTTGCTGAACCCGTTTCAACTGGGATGACTGTTGCGCCCATCAGTCGCATTCTAAATACGTTAGGTGCTTGGCGTTTAACATCTTTGGCACCCATGTAAATTCGGCATTTTAAGCCAAGTAGTGCGCAGGCTAAAGCTGAAGCAACTCCATGTTGCCCTGCACCTGTTTCGGCTATAATTTCAGTTTTACCCATTCTTTTAGCAAGCAATGCTTGTCCTAAAACTTGGTTAGTTTTGTGCGCACCACCATGCACTAAATCTTCTCGTTTTAAGTAAAGCTTGGTTTTGGTGCCTGCCGTTAGATTTTTACATAAAGTTAATGCTGTTGGTCTACCAGCATAGTTAACTAATAAGTCGTTAAACTCTTTCTGAAAGTTTGGATCGTTGACTGCAGAGATAAAAGCATCTTCAAGTTGTTCAAGCACTGGCATTAATATTTGAGGAACATATTGCCCACCAAATTCGCCAAAGTAAGGATTTAACTTAGACATAACTATTCCTTTTTTTTAAATAAAAATTAAATTTGTTCAAATACAGCTTGGATTTTTTGTTTATCTTTAATTCCTGGCGATATTTCAACACCAGAGTTTAGATCAACACCTATCACTCCTGTTGCTAAAGCTGACTTTATATTTTTTGAGTTAATTCCCCCAGCTAAAATGACATTATTTAAATTGTGATTAGATAGCATTGTCCAATCAAAACATTTACCTGTACCACCACCGCCGTTATCAAACAGATAACGTGAGATTAAGGGATTATTATGTTTAGGGATGGTGCTACCAATACTTAATGCTTTCCAAATTTGGCAAGTTCTGGGTAATTCTTGTCGCAACGTTTCGATATAGTTTTCATCTTCATTTCCATGAAGTTGGACAGCATACAAGGATAACTGTTTTGTTATTTGAACTACTGTTTCGATCTCTTCATTTCGAAATACACCAACCCAATTAAGTGGTGCTGCAACAATAACTGTTCGAGCCCTAATTGGCTGTATATAACGCGCTGAATTTGTAACAAAAATCAAACCACCATAGACTGCACCAGCTTGATAAGCACTAACAGCATCTTCGGTTCGAGTTAAGCCACAGACTTTATTTTCGCCTAACATCACCTTACGAATTGCCAAAGTTAAATTTGGTTCAGACATTAACGCACTGCCAATTAAGAATCCATCTGCAAAACAACTGAGTTCTTTAACCTGATTGTGAGTATAAATACCTGATTCACTAATAATAATGCGATCGTTAGGAATTGATTTGGCTAAGACTTTTACCCGATTTAGATCAACCGTTAGATCCCTTAAGTTACGATTATTAATACCGATTACTTTCGCCCCCAGTTGGATGGCTCTTTCAACTTCATTTTCAGTACTAGCTTCTGTCAATATACCCATATTGAGCTTATGAGCAATGTTACTTAGATGACGATATTCATCATCCGTTAATACAGATAGCATTAATAGTACTGCGTCTGCTTGATAATAACGCGCTAAATAGATCTGATATTCATCAATAATAAAGTCCTTACAAAGTACTGGTTGTGTGACTTGATTACGAACTGTGGGTAAAAATTCAAAGCTACCTTGAAAATATTTTTCATCAGTCAATACTGAAACTACTGAAGCATAATCTTTATAAACTTTAGCAATAGAGGCTGGATCAAAATCATCCCGAATCAATCCTTTTGATGGCGACGCTTTTTTACACTCTAAAATAAAAACCGTTTTAGGTTGATTTAACGCTTGATAAAAATTGCGATCACTAGGGAATATCGCTGATTTAAAGGTATTAATTGGCTTTACTGCTAACTGCTCAGTTAACCATGTTTGTTTATCTTCAATGATTTTTTTCAATACTGTTGCCATTTCAACATTTTTTTCTAATGCTGCAATTGCCATATTATTCTCCACTTATTATCTTGCTGCTAGTTGTTGTAATAATGCATAAGGTTTACCACTTTGCATCATTTCAATTGCCCGTTGTGCATTTTGTTTTAAATTTGACTCGCCAAATAAGCTCATTAACATCGCAACATTAGCGGCAATTGCTGATTGGTGTGCTGGTTTTCCGTAACCTTGTAAAATGGCAATTAACATATCACGATTCTGCTCAGGTGTACCCCCTTCAATATCTTTTAAGGTAAATGTTGGCAAGCCAAAATCGTCAGGTTTAAGCGTAAAATAACGAATTTCACCATCTTTAACTTCAGCAACGTCAGTTTTACCATGAATAGCAACTTCGTCCATTCCTGCACCATGCACCACATAAGCATGTTTATAATTAAGCATTTTTAATGTTTCAGCAATCGGTTGGATCAAATCTGGATGATACACGCCTAATAAAATACGTTTAGGACGAGATGGATTAATCAATGGCCCTAACACATTAAAAATGGTCCGAGTTTTTAATTGTTGGCGTATTGGTGCTGCATGGCGAAAACCTGAATGATATTGCTGGGCAAATAAAAAGCACACGCCAAGTTCATCTAATGCCTGACGAGATGTTTGTGCTGACATATTTAATTTAATGCCTAAGGCAGAAAGCACATCGGAAGAGCCTGATTTACTTGATACACCACGATTACCATGTTTAGCCACTTTATAACCTAATGCTGCAGCCACAAAAGCACTAGCTGTTGAAATGTTAATGCTATTGGTGCCATCACCCCCAGTACCAACAATATCAGTAAAATCATAATCTGGAGAATCAAAAAGATCGGCATTCTCAAGCAATGCTAAAGCTGCCCCTGCTATTTCATCCGGTTTTTCACCACGAACTTTCATACTAATTATTGCGGTAGCCAATACAGTTGGTTCAATCTTACCTTGGATAATTAAACTAAATAGTATTTTACTTTCCTCTTGTGTAAGGGATTGCCCTAAATATAATTTATTAACAATAGGTTGAATATTGTACTCTTGCTTATCAACAATAGCCTCCTGTTTTGGCTTATCTTGTTTTTGAGGAGGATTTAGTGCCCATTTAATAGTTTGTTCTAATAATTCTGCACCTTGAATAGTTAATATTGATTCTGGATGAAATTGAAAACCGCAAACCCGATCCTCATCATTACGAACTGCCATGACAATATTATTGCAAAGCGCATTGATGGTTAGTGTTTTTGGAATATTTTCACCTTTTAAAGAGTGATAACGAGCGACCGGTAGCGGATTCGGTAATCCTTTAAACATCGCTTGCTCATCATGCTCAATTAAAGATGCCTTACCATGCAAAATATCGCCAGCCGGCACAATACTGCCACCATAAGATTCAACAATCGCTTGATGACCAAGGCAGATACCAATAATAGGCAATTTACCTTTTAAACGTTTTAACAGTTCTGGCATACATCCAGCGTCACTTGGTGCTCCTGGACCTGGTGATAACATTAAAATAGGGTTTTGCATTTGTGACAATTTTTCAATAATTACATTTGCAGGTATAGTATTTCGATAAATCGTCACACAATGCTTACTATTACGTAATTGATCGACCAAGTTATAAGTAAAAGAATCAATATTATCAATAAATAAGATATTAGCCATTAGAATACACCTTCTACATTATGCGCTGCCATGATAGCTCGAATTACTGCACGTGCTTTATTACGTGATTCATCAGATTCTGATTGTGGCTTTGAATCTAGCACCACACCACTACCCGCTTGTACTGTCGCTATGCCATCTTCGACATAGGCACTACGAATCACAATACAGGTATCAAGATCGCCATTCGCAGTAAAATAGCCAACAGCACCACCATAGCTACCACGTTTAACTTTTTCTGATTCAGCAATTAATTGCATCGCACGAACTTTGGGTGCTCCTGTTAATGTTCCCATATTCATAGTGGCTTGATAAGCATGGAGCGCATCTAAATCACTTCGTAACTGCCCAACCACACGTGAAACTAAATGCATCACAAAAGAGTAACGATCCACTTTTAACAAATCTTTGGTATAACGGGTACCGGGTTTACAGATACGCGCTAAATCGTTGCGTGCTAAATCAACTAACATTAAGTGTTCGGCTAGTTCTTTTTTATCGGTGCGCATTTCAAGTTCTAACCTACTATCTAAATCAAAATCAATTTCACCATTTGTAGTTAATCCACGTGGACGAGTACCGGCAATTGGGTAGATTTCAACTTGATTAGTTGCTTTAGTATACTTAAGTGCACTTTCAGGTGAGGCGCCAAATAACACAAAATCACTATCTTGCATATAAAACATGTAAGGGCTTGGATTATTGTTTTTTAATATCTGATAAGCCGATAATGGCTCAGGGCAAGGCAATTTAAAACGCCGTGAAGGTACTGCTTGAAAAATCTCCCCCTGCTCAATTGCATCTTGCATTTTTTTGATAACTGTATTGAAATCATCATCACTTTTATTACATGTCACATCGATATTAGCAAGGGACTGAGTATGAATGGCTTTCATTGGGCTATTTAATGTTGCTTGTAAATTAGCTAACCGTTGTGTTAAGCGCTCAGTTTCTTTTAAATCAGAAGTGAAAACCGTCGTTTTTAAAATGGATTTATGATCTTTATGATTTATTTCTAATATTGTTTCAGCTAAATAAAAACAGAAATCTTGACAACGCTGCTCTGTAGGTAAATTAGGTAAGTTTTCAAACCCAGCTACAAGATCGTAACAAAATAGCCCACCAACAAAAATCGCATCTTGACCACATTGTTCAGGGGTATCTACTATAGTCAATAGTGTGCGTAATGCATCAAAAACTGATAGTGACTTTAATCTTGAATCTTCATCTTGCATACTATCAATAGAAGGAAATACCAATTTAAGTGTTTGTTCATCCACTTGTACATTATCTAACTTGTCTGTAAAAGCCTGTTGTAATAAAGGTAATAGCTTTTCACCATTTGTAGTCAATGCTTTAAAAGTCACTTCATTATTTATTGCCGAAATACGTAATGCACTATCGACAATCATGACACTTTTAATTCCTTGCTTATTATCAATTTCGGCTGATTCTAGTAACAACGTTGCCGGTTTATTATCACACAATTGATAAAACACTTGAGTTGGATCTTGATAATAACCTATCGTCTTGGTTATCTGAGTTAATATTGGCTTATTCATTGTTTGCTCTCTACATTTAAATTTTTATTTAGACTGATTCGTTTAACATCCAGAAACTAAAAAACCCGCATAAAGCGGGTTTTGTAAAAAAACAATATATCATCACATCACCCACAAAAAGTAATGCACCACCAACCAAAACTAGTGAATTGACGAGTAATAAAATGTAAATATTGTGCTATCATCATTTTTATCGGTTTAAAATAAATTATGTACTATTAAACTAGTTCAATAGCACATTGTCAAGAAATTATTTATTCTTAAAAATAAACTTGAAAATGGACGTGAATAAGCCTTTTCATTTATAACTAGCAAAAAAATTCAATAACCTATAAAATGATTAGCTCATTTTTATTATAAAAAATTATAAGGATTTTGTACTATGTCTGTATTTTATATAGTCATCGGCGTTATCGTTTTACTTGCGTTAACTACTGTTTTAAAGGCCATAACAATTGTTCCTCAAGGATACCAATATACTATTGAACGTTTTGGTAAATATACCCATACACTTGAACCCGGTTTAAATATCATTATTCCATTTATGGATGGTGTTGGTCGTAAAATTAATATGATGGAGCAAGTACTCGATATTCCATCACAAGAAGTCATTTCAAAAGATAATGCTAATGTGCAAATTGATGCGGTTTGCTTTATTCAAGTACAAGAAGCAGCTAGAGCTGCATACCAAGTCAATCAATTAGAGCGTGCAGTAATTAATTTAATGATGACTAATATTCGTACTGTTTTAGGTAGCATGGAATTAGATGAAATGTTATCACAACGTGATCATATTAACTCTAAGTTACTAAGTATTGTTGATGATGCAACTAGTCCATGGGGAATCAAAATTACCCGTATCGAAATTCGAGATGTTCGCCCACCTGCTGAATTGATTGCAGCGATGAACGCGCAAATGAAAGCAGAACGTAATAAACGTGCTGAAATTCTTGAAGCGGAAGGTGTTCGCCAAGCAGCGATTTTACGCTCTGAAGGTGAAAAACAATCTGAAATTTTAAAAGCAGAAGGTGAAAGACAATCTGCCTTTTTACAAGCCGAAGCGCGTGAGCGTGCAGCCGAAGCCGAAGCAAGAGCAACTCAAATGGTATCCGATGCTATTGCTGCAGGTAATATTAATGCAATTAATTACTTTGTTGCCCAAAAATATACTGAAGCGTTACAACAAATTGGCTCATCTGATAACAGTAAAGTTATTATGATGCCACTTGATGCCTCAAGTTTAATGGGTAGCATTGGCGGTATTGCTGAATTAATAAAAAATACGAAATAAAAAATCAATTTTTATACTTAAACATAGTGTTTTCTTAAAACTTTTTGACAAAATCTATAAACGCTATGTTTAAGGTTTTTACTGAATAAATTTTAAAGGTAATTGATAATGAATGATTTTTTTATGGTTTTTTATAATTCACCTCATTGGGTATTTATTGCTTTAGGCGGTATTTTGCTGATTATAGAATTGCTGGGTACCGGCGGATACGGGCTTTGGAGTGGGATCGCAGCCATTATTGTTGGTTTAATTGCTTGGATTTTACCTCTTTCTTGGCCACTTTTGTGGATCTTATTTGCAATTCTAACGCTTGTATCAGCTTACCTTTGGTGGGTTTGGCTCAAAAAGCAAGGAAAAGATAAATCAAGCAAAGGCAAAATCAATCAGCCACAACAAGATTTAATTGGTATTAAAACTATTGTTACTGATGCTATTGTCAATGGTTCAGGACGAGTAAAAATCAAAGATGGAACATGGTCTGCAAGATGTGATAAAGATTTAAAAGTTGGCCAATCAGTAATAATTATTGCTGTAGATGGAATAATGTTAAGCGTTGAACCAATAGTATAATAAAGAAATGTTATTTATTTAATTCGACAAAAGGTGCGCCTTATTTTATTAAATCTAAATTGTGCAATATTAAAAAAATCATTAAGTTTTATAAAAAATAATTTGTTATTTTAATGTTCTTATTATCGTTGGATAAATAATTTATAGTAATATAAGCTGGCTAATGATAAATGATGCCATTAGACTGCTGAGCTCAATTGAAGCATGACATCTTAAAAAATACAATTTAGCTATTTTGTTGAAAAAAATAAAATCAAAAATTCATTACAATAAAAGGTGCTTATAAGCACCTTTTAAGTATTCACTAATGTGACATTGACGTCTTTACGCCACCTTCAGGAATGGGGACATAAGCAGTTTCTTTATCGGTTCTTTGTTTATTATTACGTACTTTCAGTGCTGTTTTAATACCAAAAAAGATAATACTGTAAACAACCAATAAGAATAAAATACTTAAACCGGCATTGGTATAATTATTAATAACAATGTGATGCATATTATCGATCTGATGTGGCGTTAAATTACTACCTTGCGTAATGCGACGATTATATTCCTTCGCTAAATAGAAGAACCCTTCTAGTTTTGGATCCTGACTGAATAACTTCAAAGCAAGAGCCCAAGTGGTACAAATTAACAACCAGATAGCAGGAATAATAGTTACCCAAATATATTGCGCACGTTTCATTTTAATTAATACAACGGTTGCTAAAACTAATGCAACTGCAGCTAACATTTGATTAGAAATTCCAAATAGTGGCCACAAGCTTTTAACACCACCTAATGGATCAACAACGCCTTGATAGAGTAAATATCCCCATAAGCCTACACAACCTAACGTACCAATAAAACCTGCAATAAGCGAGTCTGTTTTTTTCAAAAATGGAACAAAATTACCTAATAAATCTTGTAGCATAAAGCGTCCAGAACGAGTACCTGCATCAAGTGCGGTTAAAATAAATAGCGCTTCAAACAAAATACCAAAATGGTACCAAAAGCCCATATTTGCGCCTGGGATAATTTGGTGGAATACATAAGCAATACCCACAGCTAAAGTCGGGGCTCCGCCAGCACGATTAAGTACTGATGGTTCACCAATATCTTTTGCCGTTTGCAAAATATCTTCAGGAGAGATAACAAATCCCCAAGAACTTACAGTAGCGGCAGCATGTGCCGTCACGTTTTTTAATTGCTCCATGATCATCGGTGCATCATCTGTACCTAGCTTATGAAGATCGGGCATAGTGATACCTAAAGCAGAAGGAGGAGTATTCATTGCAAAATAAAGTCCCGGTTCAATAATTGATGCTGCAACTAGTGCCATCATTGCTACGAAAGATTCCATTAACATTGCGCCATAACCAATAAAACGCGCATCAGTTTCATTAGCTAGCAATTTTGGTGTCGTACCTGAAGAGATTAATGCATGGAAACCTGAAACCGCACCACAAGCAATAGTAATAAATAAAAATGGGAATAATGAACCTTTCCAAACTGGTCCACTACCATCAATATATTTGGTGATATCAGGCATTTTTAAGTCAGGATTTAAAATCACAATACCAATAGCTAAACCAACAATCACACCAATCTTTAAGAATGTTGCTAAATAATCACGTGGTGCCAAAATTAGCCATACAGGTAACATTGCAGACACTAGAGCATAACCTATTAATGCATAAGTGATAGTAGTTGCTTTAAATGTTAATGCCGGTCCCCAGTAAGGATCATGCGCTATAACACCACCAAACCAAATAGATAAAATAAGCAATACAATACCAATAATAGACACTTCACCTACACGACCTGGTCTTAGGAATCTCATATAGATTCCCATAAATAAAGCGATTGGAACAGTTGAACAAACAGTAAATACTCCCCATGGACTTTCAGCCAGTGCTTTAACAACAATAAGCGCTAATACTGCCAATATGATTAGCATAATTAAGAAACAACCAAATAATGCAATGGTACCGGGAATAGATCCCATTTCTTCTTTAATCATTTCCCCTAAGGAAGAGCCATTTCGGCGAGATGATAAAAACAACACCATAAAGTCTTGTACCGCACCTGCAAAAACAACACCAGCAAGTAACCAAAGTGTGCCGGGTAAATAACCGACTTGTGCCGCTAGTACCGGACCAACTAATGGACCTGCACCAGCAATTGCGGCAAAATGGTGTCCAAATAATACATATTTATTTGTTGGAACATAATTTAAACCATCATTATTAATGACCGCTGGCGTTGCGCGAGTTGGATCTAACCGCATGACGCTTTTGGCAATATACATACTGTAATATCGATAGGCAACAAGGTAGATCGAAACTGAAGCAGCAACAATCCAAAGGGCACTAACATGCTCACCTCGCCGTAATGCAACGACAGCTAAACAACATGCACCAATAAAGGCTAGAACGATCCATGGAATATGCTTAAAAGCTTTATTATTCATAATGATTCTCTTTGTTATTTTTAGGATTTGTTAACATTATAATAACCATTAAATTAAAATAATAAAAATCAAAATGGTAAGCTACAGTCAATAACTGTAAATTTTTTCATAAAAAAAGACACTAAGTAATACCTTCCACTTCTTTTCAATGTAAATAATTATCAGAAAACATAGCGTCTATACCTAATATAGGTTCTGAATTGCACGAGTATTAACAAACAGCTCCATATCATATTTTTATCATGGTTAACATTTATGATCGTTAAGTGAAGATATAGGTTAATAACATAATGCTTTCATTATTAAAAATCTCGTTATTTACAACAGTAGTTATCAACAATTAAATTCTTTTAGCATATAAAACAACACAATTTTATTGCTATAAAATTATTATAATGGAATGACACTATCCTAAAACTAGTTTTCGGTTTGCATGATGGATTTTGAAAGGAAAATCGCCGATGAATATCGGCAAATTATTATTGAAAAAATTAGTCTCTAAAGTTAGTAAATTGAAACGGCTGTCCTAATTCACCATTTTTAACTAACGCTATAACGGCTTGCAAATCATCACGAGATTTACCCGTTACACGAACCTGCTCACCTTGGACTTGTGCTTGAACTTTAAGCTTACTGTCTTTGATCAGTTTGACAATTTTCTTAGCCAACTCTTTATCAATACCCTGCTTAAGTTTAACTGTAACGCTATAAAATTTACCGCTATGTTCCATTTCTTCAGGAATTTCAAGCGCGCCTCCATCAATACCACGTTTAGCCAGCTTATCACGTAGAATATCAAGTAATTGCTGTACTTGGAAATCAGATTGGCTTGTTACTTTAATTGTTTCATTTTTTTCATTTAATTCAAACGATGCTTCAACGTTTTTAAAATCCCAGCGAGTAGCTAACTCTCGAGTGGCATTTTCAACACCATTTTTAACTTCAGGCATTTGAATTTCTGAAACAATATCAAAAGAAGGCATAAATTCTCCTCTTCTAATGGTTATAAATCTAAATTATCTAATTAATAAATAGAATAATTGCCGCCTAACAATAATTAGGCGACTTTAAAATATAAGTGTGAATTAGTCGATAGTACGAAGCAATTCATTAATACCTACTTTACCTAATGTTTTAGCATCCACTTTTTTCACAATAACCGCACAATAAAGACTATATTTACCATCTTTCGTTGGCAAGTTACCAGAAACAACCACAGAACCTGCTGGTACACGTCCATAATAAACTTCACCTGTAGCACGGTCATAAATTTTGGTACTTTGACCAATAAATACACCCATTGAAATCACACTGCCTTCTTCGACAATTACGCCTTCAACAATTTCACTACGTGCACCGATAAAACAGTTGTCTTCAATAATGGTTGGATTTGCTTGAAGTGGTTCTAAGACACCACCAATACCTACACCACCTGATAAATGCACATTTTTACCAATTTGTGCACAAGAACCAACAGTTACCCATGTATCTACCATCGTACCTTCATCGACATAAGCACCAATATTGACATAAGATGGCATCAATACAGTATTCCGAGCAACATAGGCACCTTTACGAGCAATAGCTGATGGAACAACACGGAAACCTTCTTGTTGGAATCTTGCTGCATCATATTCAGCAAATTTTAATGGCACTTTGTCATAATAATTAGTCGGACCGCCATCAATCAGTTGGTTTTCGTTAATACGGAAAGAGAGCAAAACAGCTTTTTTTAACCATTGATGAGTTACCCAATCACCATTGATTTTTTCAGCGACACGCATCTTACCGCTATCTAATAAATCAATAGATTGATTAATTGCATCACGGGTTACTGTATCGACATTGGAAGGTGTAATTTCAGCGCGGCGTTCAAATGCTGCTTCAATAATAGTTTGTAGTTGTTGCATCTCAAGTTTCCTTTAACTTATAAGCCCATTAGGTAATATAAATAGATCCACAGTATAATATAATAATCAGTACTTTTTAAGTGCGTTTATCATATCCCCACTATTTTACTTGAAAAAAAACAAAAATATCTGTGAAACGAAGCCCAACTTTATCTTCTAAAAATAACATTAATCAACTAGCAGTTACAATAACAGCTATATCATCATTTTTAATAAAGAAAAATTTATGCAAAATTCGGGATTTTCATTATTAGAGCTTTTAGTGATTATTTGCATAAGTGCCATTATGATTTCAATCGGTATATCTCATTGGAAAACGTTACATCTTCGTAATGAACTAATGACAACAACAAAACAGCTAGCCTATTTTTTAAATGAAGCTCAGTTTAAAGCTTATACCAATAATAAAACCTACAACATTTATCTTTTTTTATCCCCTTGGTGTTTATCAATTAGTGAAGGAGAACGCCCAACTACTTGTAATCAAGGAGAGTTTCAATTTATCAAACCAAACAACTCAGTTACAATCAGTGGGTTAACAGATAAAAAAACGCTTGCATTTTGGGGACGTCGAAATATGGCACAAACCGCATCATTTCAACTTAAAAATGAAACTGGCGAAACAAAAGTGTTAATCTCCTTTCGTGGGCGTGTTCGTTTTTGCCACCAAAAAAGCTATTTATCTGGTTTACCGCCATGCTAAAAACATCAGGTTTCTCGCTTCTTGAAATGTTAATAAGTGTTATGTTATCGAGTTTAATTATCATTGGCAGCGCATCTTTTTATTCTCAGCTACAAATAAACAGCCAGAAATATTATCAAATGATGCATTTACAACAAACCATTAATCACGCTTTGTCTGGATTATCTAAAGACATAAAACGCGCAGGCTTTATTGCTAACCATCCTACTTCAACAAAAGTAAAGGCTATAGAAATAAATCAACAACAAAATTGCATCATAATCCGATACGATAGCAAAAGTCGCCATGAATGGGTTTATGACTCTATTCACCTCAATAATTCAGATATATTTACCTTTCGATACTATAAAAATAATCTTGAATACAAAACAGGGGCAATTGATTGCCAAGGCACTAACTGGCAAAGGATATTCGATCCTGCTGAAATTAGAATCACTAAATTTTTGATTAAACAACAAACACACACTATCAAAATATTTTTAGCTGCTGAATTAAAAAAACATGAACAAATTAAGTATGAAATAACTAAAATTATCAAAAATGAAAATTCAAATTAAACAAAAAAATATTTCTATCTTGGGATTGAGCGCAATTGCCATGGTAATAATTTTAATGATAATTGGTTTAACTTTATTAACTGGTTTGGACTTCTTGGCGAACTCATGGAAAAAATCAACCATAATAGAACAACATTATTATCAGCAATATAATCAAGCAAGCTCTTCACTCAATTGGGCTGTAACACAAGATTGGCAACCGCCTTCTAATCATTGGCAATGTAAAACCGAGCCAATATTGCACTTAAGAGTATGTATCAAATTATCACTATTAAAAATAGACAATTACACATTAATCCGAGGTGAAGCCGATGATTTTTCTCTTTATATGCTAGCACATTATGATAATCACAAATTACTTGTCGAAAAAGGCCATTGGCTAGATTATTGCCCTGAAAAAAGGAATAGCGATTGTGAATAACCAAAAGGATGCAGGATTGAGCTTAATTGAAATCATGATAGCGTCATTACTTTTTGCCATTGTTTTGCTTGGTCTTACAAAATATCAGCAAATAATGTTAAAAAAATACCACTTTTTTACAAACAGATTACAAGCAGCACAAATTGCTTTTCAGCTGCTTGATAGTTACCCCCAAACAGCTGATTATTTAGTCCCTTCTGATTGGCAATATAATATCAAAATCACCCCATATAATAACCAATGTAAACTTATTATTGTAAAGATAACCACACCTTATAAGAAACAAACGCAACAGCAACGTTTAATTTGTAATTAATATACTTATTCAATTATTATCATTAGTTAATTTAGCTGTTATATTCTAACCAATGATGTAACAATTGTAATACTTCCCCTGTTTTTTCCGCATGAACATTATGACCAGCACCATCAACAACCTCAATTTTAGAAAGAGGAAACTGTGCGGAAATCGCTTCATAATACTCATCAGCAACGTAAGGAGAATTACCGCCTCTTATGAATAATGTAGGAATTAAACAAGGTGAAATAGATTGCCAATCACAGATGTGGCTATATTGATTATTAATAGCTTCAATATTAAATAACCAATGTTGGTCTTTAAACGATTTCAGTAAGAAAAGGATCACAGCATCATTAATTCCAGCTTGTTTCATCACATTAATGATTTGTTTTTTATCAGTGATCTTGTTTGAAAGGCAATACATTAATGCCCTTAAAATAATGGCATTAGGTGAACGAGCATATTTTATTGGCGCAATATCGATTATTCCAAGTTTTTGAATAATAGTGGGAAACACTTGCGATAACTGCAGAGCAACCTTTCCTCCCATTGAGTGACCAATTAAAATCACATCTTTTAATTTCAAAGCATCACAAAGTTCAGCAACATCTTCAGCCATAACCTGATAATTCATTTTATCTGACCAAGGTGAATGACCATGATTACGCAAATCAACTTGAATGGTTTGATAATTGGATACAAAATCTTTTGCTAACATGTTCAAATTGTCTAAACTGCCAAAAACACCGTGCATAAATATAATTGGTTGTCCTTCACCTTGTAACTTATAGTTTAATTTCATTGTGCTACTCGATAGTTGATTATAAAATTTTCAAAGGGATGTAAATATTACCAATACATAAGCGACTAATTCAATAACCCAAATAGACATAAGTATGATAAAATCCAGAGAAAGTTTTCAAATATTGTTAATATAATATGTTTCAGAATAATCCTTTACTTGCACAATTAAAGCAAGAACTACATCAACAAACCCCACGAATTGAAGGCACAATCCGCGCACATGAAAAAGGATTTGGTTTTTTAGATGTTGATAATAAAAAAAGTTATTTCATCTCTATTGCAAAAATGAAAAGAGTTTGCAATGGTGATAAGGTCTCAGGCACAGTAATAAGCAATAATGATAAAGAATTTTTTGAACCTGAATTATTAATTGAAAGTGCGTTGCAAAAATTTATTGGTAAAATAGGTTTTCAAGATCGAGCGATGGTTATTTATCCTGAAAATATGCCTACAAATCTCGCCATACGCTGCCAAATAAACAAGCAAGTTAGCGAAAAACTAAAAGAAGGTGATTGGGTTGTAGCAACGCTTGTTTCTCATCCTTTGCAAGAAGGACATAATCATTTCCTTGCTGAAATTGTTCATTTTGTTGCTGAAAGCAATTCACCTTATCAGCTTTGGCTAAAAACATTAGCCCGTTACGATTTAGAAACTCACGCCCCAAAAAGCGAAACATTAGTAATTAATGATGCTGAATTTAATCACCGTCAAGATTTAACCGATGTTAACTTTTTCACCATCGATAGCGAAGATACCGAAGATATGGATGATGCAATAGCGGTTTCTAAAAATGAACAGGGAGATTATCAATTAATGGTTGCCATTGCTGATCCCACTGCTTATGTATTACAAGATAGTGAACTTAATAATATTGCTAAGGTTAGAAACTTTACAACTTATTTGCCTGATTTTAACATCCCTATGCTGCCAAAAGAACTTGCTAATGATTTATGCTCATTAAAAGAAAATCAAAAACGTCCAGCAATGATATGTAAAGTGAGCATTGACCAAGAAGGCAATATTATTACTAATGATATCACCTTTATATCCGCTTGGATTGAATCAAAGGCCAAACTAACTTATAACAATGTCTCTAATTTTTTAGAAAACATTGATGAATTAGCATCTAATAATCCTATCATTAAACAGCAACTTAAGTGGTTATCTGACTTAGCAAAAGCCCGTACAACATGGCGGCAAACCCATGCATTAATCTTTAAAGATAATGGAGATTATCGTTTTGAACTTGATGAAAACCGTCAGGTTAAATCAATAATTAAAGAGTTTCGCCGGATTGCTAATCATATCGTTGAAGAAGTCATGGTTATCGCCAATCAGGCGCTAACCTTACATTTAAAAAATAAAATAGGTTTTGGTATTTTTAATACGCATTCAGGTTTTGACAGCAAATATTTCGATCAAATACTAAAAATTTTAAATGAGCAAGGCATTACTTACTTTGATAAAGATTTATTGTCATCTTTTGAAGGGTATATAAAACTACGTCGATTGATTGATAACAATGAATTTTTAACTGCGCGGTTACGTAAATTTCAAAGTCCTGCTGATTTTTCTATTGAACCACAACCTCATTTTGGTCTGGGATTTGAGGCTTATGCAACTTGGACATCACCAATCCGTAAATATGGTGATATGGTCAATCATCGATTAATCAAAGCTTATTTACAATCCCAACCATTAACTCAGCCAGATAAAGAACAATTAAAGGTAATGAATGAAAGGCGTAAAACGCTTCGTTTAGCTGAACGTGATATAGCTGAAAACCTTTTTGCTCAATACCTATCTGACAAGATTGGCAAAAATTATGCTGCTCAAATCGTCGATATTAATCGAGGAGGAATGCGAGTACGTTTAACTGATATTGGCGCTTTTGCGTTCATTCCACTCTCAATGATACATTCAGTTAAAGAAGAAATAACTTCCTTACCTGATGAAGGTATTATCAAAATAAAAGATACTATTTGCTATAAACTAGCTGATAATATTTCCGTTTCCATTTACCAAGTAAAACCAGAAAATCAATCTATCATTGCAAAATTAACCAATGATAATCAATAAAGATTTAACCGTATCAAAAAGGTAACCTAATTGGGTTACCCTTTTTCCATCAATAGCATATCAATAGGAACAAAATACTATTTATTGACAATATTTTAACATTGCCCCCCCTTTTTTTTCCTAATGATATCTGATATCTTGCTTCTTATATTAAAGCCATTATTAATCCTTAAATAAACGATATTGAGAGGATATTATGTTATCCATTCATGGGCATGAAGTTTTAAATATGATGATAGGAAACAGCTACACAGAATCATCATTGCTTGAAAGCATTGCACAAAAATTTGGGAACGATGCTAAATTTCATACTTGTTCTCAAGTCGATATGGATGCAAAACAGCTTATTGCTTTTCTAAAATCAAAAGGTAAGTTCAAACCTGTGAATGACCTTAAATTTACAATTAATCTTCAAAAGATTTGTCGTCATTAGTTTTTTTAGGTTGTAGTATATTTTTATAGCAATTTTTTATAAATTTAAATGAAACGCTTAGTGTATTTAATACAATAAGGGTATATAATTTTTGCTCAAACTAAATACAACCTGCCCTAAAATAACAATTCAAGAATATGTTCATGGAACTTTATATATGAAAATAGGTAATATTTTAACATTAACCATTGTTTCTATTCTTGTTGCAAGTTGTGCAAATAAATCAACTTCATTGCAAAATCACAATGAACAAAATATAAGCACTAATCAATTGGCGCTATTGAAACAAGAAACAGAGCTTAACAATTCTTTTGTTATTAACGCTAAAAACCAATTATTGAAATTAGTAGGCGAAAAAAATTTCGATAACTATATTACCAAGCATGGTATTTTAGCTTGTAATAACGATCCAAACCAATCGCTTTGTGTTTTAAATTTCTATTTACAAGAATATTATAGGCTTAAATATGATGGGCAAATTAAGAAAATTGTTAAGGAAAATCAAATAAAAAGACATATTGAATTAAGTAAAATAAATGCAAGTAAAATTAATATTCAAAATTATTGTCAGCTTTCTGCTGATTTTATTAATGCAATTTACTTAAACGATACTGTAAAAATATCCTCCTATTTTCAACCTTTATTCAAAATGTCTGAACAAGATATAGCAACATTACGTACTAAGGTCAATAAGGATGGTTATTCTCAATTTTTGATCAACGAAAACCCAAGCATATTACAAGAGATGAAAACCGATTATGTTGAAAAATGCTTAAATGATCCAAAACATAATGTTATCAATTATTTCCATATCTTTAGATAATACTAACGTGAGCATTTTATGTACAAATTTTTAATAACGAATCAATTTAGCAAAAACATCGCTTGCAAAATAATTTGCATATTCTCCGCTTTGCTTATAAGTTTTTCCACTTGGGCTTTTTCATACGATGATGTGGTTAAAAAAGCAGAAAAATTATCAAAACAGGCTTATGAACAGCCATCTAAGAATATTCCAAGTCAATTAGCTTCCTTACAATTTGCTGATTATCAGAAAATTTTATTCAATCATCAAAAAGCCTACTGGAAGGATCAAAATACACGTTTTAAACTTGAGTTTTATCATGAAGGAATGTATTTTGATACTCCCATAAAAATCAATGAAGTTGTTAATAATCAAGTTAATGAAATCAAATATGATCCAAGTTATTTTGATCTCAGCCAAATTAACTTAGGTAATTTAGATACCAAAAATCTTGGCTTTGCAGGATTTAAAGTACATTATCCGATTAATTCATCAAACAAAACTGATGATGAAATTTTTACAGCACTTGGTGGCAGTTATTTTCGTGCCGTAGGCAAGAATCAAATTTATGGTCTATCAGCGAGAGGACTGGCGCTTGATACAGGCGAAATGTCAGGAGAGGAATTTCCTCGATTTAAAGAATTTTGGATAGAAAAACCAGAACCGAATCAAAAACACCTCATTATTTATGCATTACTAGATTCACATAGTGTAACAGGGGCTTATAAAATTACATTAGTACCAAGTGTCGACACAACTGTTACCGTTGAAGCTAAAGTCTTTTTCCGTAATGCGGTTAAAAAATTGGGTATTGCACCATTAACAAGTATGTTTTTGTATGGACCAAATCAGCCATCACCTTTACTTAATTATCGTCCTGCTATGCATGATTCTAACGGGTTATCAATTTTAGCAAGTAATAAAGAATGGATCTGGCGGCCTTTAAACAATCCAAAACGATTATCATTTTCTTCGTATAGTTTAGAAAACCCTAAAGCATTTGGTTTGATTCAACGCGATAATGGTTTTAGTGATTATCAAGATCTTGACGATCATTATGAAAAACGCCCAAGTGTCTGGACAGAAATTCTTGGTGATTGGCAAAAAGGACGGGTCGAACTTGTAGAGATTCCCACTCCCGACGAAACCAATGATAATATTGTAGCCTTTTGGGTACCTGAAAAACAATATAATGCTGGAAATATGCTCAATATTAAATACCGATTGCATTATACATTAAATGAACAACAGCGTTACCCCGATAACGTAGCCAGAGCAGTAAGTACACGTTTATCATTAGGTGATATAAAACAAGCTAATTTAATTCGTAAACTTGACGGTTCTAATGCTTATGTTATTGACTTTGCTGGTCCTCAATTATCAGAAGACAAACCTGTAAAAATCATTTCAAGCATTAACAACGGAACTATTGTTAGCAGCCAATCACAATACAATCCGATTATAAAAGGTTGGCGTGTCATAGTACGATTCAATGTTGAAGATAGCAAAAAAGCAACCGATATTCGTATACAATTAGCCTCAGAAAAAACCAATGAAGTTTTATCTGAAACTTGGAGTGGGCAATATCCTGCACAATAACTTTAATCGAAAATATGAAAAAAGATTACTTTTCAACACTTTCTGACGCTGATTATTGGCGTCAGAAAAATCAAAATAAAGCACCACTATCTAGTGATGTCGAGTTTTTGAAGTATCGCTTAAACCAAATCAGCGATACCTCAACATTTATTGACGAAAGACAGCAACAGCCTAGTTATCCGAAAATAGAACGCGTTGCCATCCAACCACAAATTTGGAAGCAATTTTATAAAGCAAAATCGGAGAAAAGCTTCATTGTCACGATTCGACGCTTTATCATGTTATTACTTATTATTGTGCAAACTTATTTAGGAACGGGTTACCTTTCTTCACTATTGCCTTATCAAAGTTGGGACAAAATCAATTTTATGGCAAATTGGGAAATAAACCCCGAACTTGCAGTTTATAGCGTTATACCTTATATCATACAAGGTTTTATTATTGCTTTATTTGCTATTTTATTTTGTTGGATTTCCATAGGATTTTGGACCAGCATTATGGGGCTAATTTTAGCTATCATGGGGAAAGATCGTTATACTGTTCAAATCCCCAAAAATCCAACTGAACATATTGATGCTCGACATCGAACTGCATTAGTAATGCCAATTTGTAACGAAAATGTGGCACGAGTTTTTGCTGGATTACAAGCAACTTACCAATCTTTGGTTGAAACAGATCATGCAGCCTATTGTGATTTTTTCATTTTAAGTGATACCAATGATCCCGACCTTTATGTCAATGAACTCAAGGCTTGGGCTGAGTTTAATACAAAAAAACAAAATAATGGCTGCAATATTTTTTATCGTCACCGTAAGCGCCGGATCAAACGTAAAAGTGGTAATATCGACGACTTTTGTCGCCGTTGGGGACATCAATACGAATACATGATGATTCTTGATGCTGACAGCATCATGACAGGTGATTGTATATTAAATATGATTGCCATGATGGAAATGACACCTAAAGCAGGAATACTGCAATCTCCACCTAAATCAGTAAGAATGAAAACCCTTTATGGTCGTATTCAACAGTTTGCTAATCAAATTTACAGCGATATATTTTGTGCTGGCACCCACTTTTGGCAGTTAAGTGAAGCACAATATTGGGGACATAATGCGATAATTCGCTTAAAACCGTTTATTAAACACTGTATTTTATCCCCACTGCAAAAACGTAAAGGTCCTTTGCACATTTTGTCACATGATTTAGTAGAAGCTTCTTTAATGCGTCGAGCAGGCTATGGCGTTTGGATTGCCTACAATATAAATGGTAGTTATGAAGAATTACCAGGCAATATGATTGAAGATCTAAAACGAGATAACCGCTGGTGTATGGGAAATCTGATTAATCTTAAATTAATTTTCGAAAGCGGAATCACTTTAACCCACCGAGTTATGTTTGCAACCAGTGGTATGGCTTATATATCTTCATTACTTTGGTTAATTTTTCTAATATTTTCAACATTACTTTTATTAGTATTTAATATATCCGAACCGCAATATTTTTATCAATCAAACCAATTTTACCCGACATGGCCGAAATGGGATGAACAATTGGCTATGCAGTTATTATCAACAACACTGGTATTGTTATTTGCTCCTAAATTTTTTAGCTATGGCATTATTATTGCTAGAACAAGAGCAAAGGATGTTGGCGGTATATTTAAATTAACCTTATCCATACTTATTGAAATGGTTTGGTCAATGGTTCTGGCTCCAATTCGCATGATCTTTCATAGTAAATTTGTACTAAAAGCATGGATGGGTAGTAAAATACAATGGAAATCACCATCCCGAAGTGACGATTCTTTAACATGGGGGGAATCATTTTATTTTTGTTGGCCACTTTCATTATTAGGTATTGTCTGGTTAGGAGTAATTATCTGGTTAAATCCACAATTTACTTATTGGTACATAGCCATATTAATACCTTTAACCATTTCTCCTTTAGTAATTAGAGTATCGGGACTTTCAAGTATCGGCATGAAAGCCCAAAAAGCAGGACTATTTTTAACTCCTGAAGAAACGCATCCTACAAAAGCTGTTACTCTTACAGGCGAATATTTAATTAAAACTGAAACTGCATTTGTTGAACATGGCTTTGTTATGGCGTTGGTCGATCCTATATATAACGCACTAGCTTGCGCTTTGTCGACTTCAAGACATAGCGTTAATAATAAAAACCAACAAAAACGCAATGAACTTATTAAACAATATCAACACATAGATTTAGAAAAAATGAGTAAAGAAAAGCAATTAGCCATTTTAGAAGATCCTATTATTCTTTCAGCATTACATAGCCACATTTGGCAACAACAAGAAAAATACGACAATCTATTTGCATTATGGCAAAATAAAGACCAGCAATAAGAGATAGGGTTTTACCCTATCTCTCACCTTTTAGTAAATAATCAAAACCCATTGGATATTTTTATGACTTGGCAACCTTCTGCACCTATTAATAATTTACTTAAGCGCGCAAAAATTGTATCTCAAGTAAGACAATTTTTTTCTGATCGCTGTATTTTAGAGGTCGAAACACCTACCTTAAGCCAATATGCTGTAACAGATGTACATTTAAGCTCTTTTCATACATCATTTTTAAAACCAGGTGAAATAGACGAGCACAAAGGACAAAAAATGTCATTAATAACTAGTCCTGAATACCATATGAAACGTTTATTAGCTGCTGGTAGTGGACCTATTTATCAAATTTGTAAATGCTTTCGTAATCATGAGGAAATAAGCCGCTATCATAACCCTGAATTTACCATGCTTGAATGGTATCGTATCCAATTTGACATGATGCAGATGATCAATGAAGTTGATGATTTTCTACAAACAATTTTAGACTGTGAACCTGCTGAACGAATCTCTTATCAAAAAGTGTTTCAGCGTCATCTTAATTTAGATCCATTAGAAGCAGATCATGCAAGTTTAGTTAATGCAATCAAACAGCTTAATATTGAACTTGATGCCGAACATTATGATAAAGATACACTATTACAGTGCCTATTTTCCTTTGGCATTGAACCTCATATTGGTCAGGACAAGCCTATCGCAGTATACCACTTCCCTGCATCGCAAGCGGCACTAGCTGCAATCAGCTCAGAAGATCATCGAGTTGCTAGTCGTTTTGAATTTTATTATAAGGGTGTTGAATTGGCCAATGGTTTTAAAGAGCTAACTAATCCTCAAGAGCAAAAAATGCGTTTTGAACAAAACAACATTGATCGTGCTAATCAAAACTTACCACAACAAAATATTGATATTGAATTATTAGCTGCTATGGAAGCTGGATTACCTGATTGTGCTGGTGTAGCTATTGGTTTAGACCGTTTAATAATGCTCGCCCTTGGTGCTAATACTTTAGATGATGTGATTTCATTTACCTTTAAAAGGGCTTAATTATGTTCGGAGTTTTAGGTTTAAGCGAATGGATTGCCATAATTATCGGCATTGTTTCATTCATCTTATTAGTATTGGTTTTAAAGTCTCAACTGACCATTAATAGCCAAAATCAATTATTTGATCTACAGTTAGCACAAAAAAAAGAAGAAAATCAATCGTTAGTTTTTCAGGTAAAACAGTTGGAGCATGAGTTAGCTCAACATCGACAACAAAATCTTGCACAAAATGTCAAAATCAGTGAACTTAAAACACGTTTAGAAGAAACATTAAATGCAACCCACGAACGCCAAACTATTCTTGAACAGAGCGAACAACGATTAACCACACAATTTGAAAACCTGGCTAATCGCATTTTTGAACATAGCGGAAAAAAAATAGAGCAACAAAATAGACAGAGCCTCAACTTTTTACTTTCGCCACTAAAAGAGCAGTTAGAAGGGTTTAAAAAACAAGTACAAGATAGTTTTGGGCAAGAAGCAAAAGAACGCCACACCCTTACTCATGAAATACGTAATTTGCAACTGCTTAACGAACAGATGAGCAAAGAAGCGATAAACCTAACCAATGCGTTAAAAGGCAATAATAAAACTCAAGGCAATTGGGGAGAATTCGTTCTTAGCCAAATATTGGATAATTCAGGATTACGTTTAGGCTATGAATACGACACACAAGTAAACTTAACTAACGAAAATAATCAACGATTACAGCCCGATGTTATTGTACACTTACCACAAGGTGGCGATGTTATAATTGACTCAAAAGTCACATTAATTGCTTATGAACGCCATTTTAATAGTAATGATGAAACCATTAAGGCTAAAGCCATGACGGAACATTTAGCTGCAGTACGTAATCACTTAAAACAGCTTAGCCAAAAAGATTATCATAAACTTATAGGGGTTAATTCTTTAGATTACATACTAATGTTTATTCCTGTCGAACCTGCATTTTTAAGTGCGATAGATCATGACCCAACACTCATCAATGAGGCATTAAAAAATAACATTATGATTGTAAGCCCAACTACTCTTTTAGTCGCATTGCGTACTATTCATAATTTATGGCGATTTGAATACCAAAATCGAAATGCCGAACTTATTGCCGATAAAGCAAGCAAATTATACGATAAAGTGCGTGGATTTGTTGAAGACATGGAAAACCTAGGAAACTGCTTAGACAAAGCACAACAAACTTATCAAAATTCAATGAATAAATTATCTAAAGGTCGTGGTAATGTAATTGGACAAATTGAACGATTCCGTGAACTTGGCGTTGAAGTAAAAAAAACAATCAACCCCAATATAGCTATATCATCTAAAGATGAACTAAATGGCGATAGTGAAAACGATTTGCATTAGCTAAATTACACACGGCTGATTATTGTCACCAGTTAAAATACAAACGCCTTAATAAACAAGCTAACATTAGTATAAAAAACAGTATAAAAGCATGATTCACCATTATCCAAAATACGTGTATACTCACTTAGCATGAAGAGGAGTAAAAAATGGCAAAAAACCAAAATAAAGAACCCAGTTTTGAAGAGATACTTAAACAACTTGAAACGATTGTGTCCCAACTTGAAAATGGTGATTTCCCTTTAGATGAAGCTTTAAATGAATTCGAAAAAGGGATTAAATTAGCTAAGGCAGGGCAAAAACAATTACAGCAAGCAGAACAACGTATTCAAATTTTATTATCTGAAAATAGTGATGCACAATTATCAGAATTCTCATTGAAAAATAATGAATAGCTTACAACCATTACAACAACGAATTGATTCGTTTTTAACTGCCTATATTGCCAAACTTCCTTCTTCTAAATTACAAGAAGCGATGAGTTACAGCTTACTTGCCGGTGGCAAACGAATTCGTCCTATTTTGGTCTATTTAACTGGGCAAATGTTCAACTGCCCACTTGCTAAGTTAGATGAGCCTTCAGCAGCCATTGAAGCGATTCATACCTATTCACTAATTCATGATGACCTACCTGCAATGGACAATGACAACTTAAGAAGAGGAAAACCAACTTGCCACATTCAATTTGGTGAAGCGCAAGCCATTTTAGCAGGTGATGCCTTGCAAAGTTTAGCCTTTTCATTATTAGCAAAAAGTGAGCTAATTGATACTGAAACTAAAATTAACATGATAGCCGAACTTGCCCATGCTAGTGGGGTTAATGGCATGTGCCTTGGTCAATCACTAGATTTAGCGGCAGAACGCCAATTAATTAGCATTGAACATTTACAAAAAATCCATTGTTATAAAACAGGTACCTTAATCAAATCTGCAATTAGATTGGGTGCTTTTGCCAGTGGTGATATTGCAAAACCCTATTATAAATTGCTCGATAATTACGCAGAATCGATTGGATTAGCATTTCAAATTCAAGATGATATTTTAGATATCGTTGGAGAACCGACTATCATGGGCAAATCTCAAGGTTCGGATATAACTCATGAAAAGAGTACTTATCCAGCACTAATTGGGCTTGAAAACGCAAAAAAATTAATGCAACAACTTTATTATCAAGCTATCGATAGCCTAAATCAGATACCATATAATAGCCAAACATTACACGACCTTGCTAATTTTATTATTCATAGAACTAACTAACAAATAGCGAAAATAAATTTAAATAATGAATTTAGACAATTACCCTTTATTAAAGCGAATTAATTCACCAGAAGATTTAAGACTCTTCCCACAATCTCAGTTACAAGCTATTTGTGGTGAACTTAGGCAATATTTATTGACCTGTGTTAGTCAATCAAGTGGTCATTTGGCTTCAGGGCTTGGAGTGGTTGAATTAACCACAGCACTACATTATGTCTTTCACACGCCTTTTGATAAAATTATTTGGGATGTCGGTCATCAAGCCTATCCGCATAAAATTTTAACTGGTCGCCGAGACCAAATGCTCACTATTCGCCAAAAAGGAGGGCTTCATCCATTTCCTCATCGTAATGAGAGCGAATATGATGTACTGACCACTGGACATTCTTCAACTTCGATTAGTGCAGCACTTGGAATAGCAATTAGCGAACAAAAGAAACAATCGGGTAAAAAAGTAGCCGCAGTAATTGGCGATGGAGCCTTAACTGCTGGTATAGCATTTGAAGCTATGAACCATGCAGGGCATATCAAACCAGACATGCTAGTGATTGTAAATGATAATGATATGTCGATTTCAGAAAACACAGGCGCACTTAATCAGCATCTAACCCAAATTTTATCAAGTAAAGCTTATGCATCTTTTCGTGAAAATGGTAAACGTGTACTTGCTAATATTCCACCATTAAAAGAATTATTTAAAAAGACAGAAGAACATTTAAAAGGTTTGGTTACCCCCGCTATCTTATTTGAAGAGCTTGGATTTAATTATATTGGTCCTATTGATGGGCACGATATTAATGCATTAGTTGCAACACTACAAAAAGTCCGACAATTAAAAGGTCCACAGCTGCTTCATGTTATTACTCAAAAAGGCAAAGGCTATGCACCTGCTGAAAAAGACCCAACTTTATGGCATGGCGTACCAAAATTTAATCCCAATGATGGAATATTACCTGCCCCCCCAAAAGCAACGCCAACTTATTCACAAATTTTTGGAGATTGGCTATGCGAAATAGCGCAAAACGATAAACGATTAATGGCAATAACTCCAGCCATGAGCGAAGGATCGGGCATGACAAAATTTGCAAATAGCTATCCTGACCAATTTTTCGATGTTGCAATTGCCGAACAGCATGCAGTTACCCTTGCAGCAGGGTTTGCAATTAGCGATTTAAAACCAGTTGTTGCCATTTATTCAACATTTTTGCAACGTGCTTATGATCAGGTTATCCATGATATAGCCATTCAAAACTTACCTGTTTTATTTGCTATTGATCGTGCCGGTATTGTAGGTGCCGATGGCGAAACGCACCAAGGTACCTTCGATTTAAGTTATTTACGCTGCGTGCCAAATTTTGTCATTATGACACCAAGCGATGAAAATGAATGCAGACAAATGCTTTATACAGGCTATTTACATCATGGACCTTCTGCAGTGCGTTACCCAAGAGGAGAAGGAATTGGAGTAGCACTAACACCATTATCTCCTATACCAATAGGGCAATCTAAGCTATGCCGACAAGGGGAAAATATAGCTTTACTCAATTTTGGCACATTGCTTCCTGAAGTTTTACAAGCGGCAAATAAAATTAATGCTACAGTCATAGACATGCGTTTTGTAAAACCACTAGATGAAAAAGTCCTTTTGCAGATTAGCCAAACACATAATATACTGGTAACTATTGAAGAAAATTGCATCAATGGTGGCGCCGGTAGCGGTGTCAATGAATTTTTATTATCGAAAAAAACAAAATGTGATATTTTAAATATTGGATTACCTGACAAATTTATTCCTCAAGGTTCTCAAAATGAGATGAGAGAAGAGTTTGGATTGACCTGTAAGCACATAATAGAGAAAATCAATAATTTTAAAATTAATAGGTAAAATATGGAAACTGAAGCTATCACTATTCAAATTTTCGGGCGAACTTTAAGATTTAACTGCCCTGTTGATGAAGTTGATGCACTTAAGAATGCAGCAAAAGATTTAGATACACGCTTATCCAATTTACGAGAAAAATCGCCTCAAGTTGGTAGTGATCAACTCATCATGACCGCTGCATTAAATATTTCTTATGAACTAACAAAAGAAAAAGAAAAAAGCGGTGAATTTAGTAACCGATTAAAGATGTTGCAGCAATTGCTTGATTCAGCCCTAAATACTGATAATTAATTCACATAATTGTAAATTTAGTACAAATGATATTGTATCGCCCTCTAAATTTTGTATTATTATGCTCACCTCTGGGATGTTCGCGATAAGGGTTAGTCCCCTGAGCCGATATTCTAAACTTTAGAACGATGTGATTTTTAATTGGTGTGTATGCCTTACTTGTAAGGAAACCTAAAAATTAAAACGCAATGTTCACCTTGAACCTTGGGTTCAAGGGTTACAACCCTAACGGCATCTTGGAGTTTTTTCTTTACAGAGATAACAGATGAATATTCGACAGGTTATTCGTCAAAAAAGACGACAATTGTCTCAAACAGAACGGCAAACCGCACAGCTAGCGATTTATCGTAAAATTGCGGATCATCAAGTTATTCAATCTTCCCAAAATATAGCTATTTTTTTATCCTTTGATGGTGAAGTCGAAACCAAACCAATTATTGAATATTTATGGCAACAGCATAAATCTGTTTATTTACCCATTATTCATCCTTTTTTTTCAACTCACTTACTCTTTTTAAAATACACTCACCAAACGCCTTTAATTAAAAATAAATTTGGTATATTAGAACCAACTTTGAATGCATCAACCATAATCCCCTCTCATAAATTAGACGTCGTATTTACGCCGCTAGTTGCATTTGATGACAGAGGTTATCGTATAGGCATGGGAGGTGGTTATTATGATCGCATGTTAGCCAATTACCAAAGCCAACAAATTTACCCTATAGGACTGGCGTTTGCATGTCAAAAAGTACCATATATAGACAATCAGCCATGGGATATTCAATTACCTGAAATTATTTATGCATAATTTGATAATTCAACAAATTAATAAAGATAATCGGAATAAAATTCGTATTATTATACGTTGATTTGCAGTATAATTATCACAATTCATCTCGAATGTTCTTCCAATAAAAATAAACGATCATTCTTTACTAATTTAATGGCTGTAGCTTAAAAATTATTTTTACCGTGTGATTTTTCTAACATAAAATTTTTACTATATGCTTTACCATTCTATTTTTTATTTTAATCACGTTATATACCGTCACTCACAAGATTTTTAATTTAACCAAAGCGGTTTTATATTATAAAAAGGAGTGTTGTAATGTCAGAAAAAAAAGTCTTAACCACTAACAATGGGGCACCAATTGCCGATAATCAAAACTCACGCACAGCAGGACCTCGTGGTCCGGTTTTAATTGATGATTATCAACTTATCGAAAAACTTGCCCAATTCAATCGTGAAAATATTCCAGAACGTCGTGTTCATGCTAAAGGTTCTGGTGCACATGGTACCTTTACTGTCACTAATGATATTACAAAATATTCTTACGCTAGTTTATTTGCCAATGTAGGCAAACAGACGCCAATTTTTGCTCGATTTTCGTTGGTAGGTGGTGAACGAGGCTCATCTGATACCGCGCGAGATCCCCGTGGATTTTCAGTCAAGTTTTATACAGATCAAGGAAATTGGGATATCGTAGGCAATAATACTCCCGTATTTTTTATTCGTGATCCTTTGAAATTTCCTGACTTTATTCATACCCAAAAACGTGACCCTAAAACTAATTTAAAAGATCCGCAAATGATGTGGGATTTTTGGTCTTTATCGCCAGAATCACTTCACCAAGTCACTATTTTATTTTCTGATCGTGGTATTCCTGATGGTTATCGTCATATGCACGGCTATGGTAGCCATACTTATAGCTTAATCAATAAAGATGGCATTCGCACTTGGGTAAAATGGCATTTTAGAACAGAGCAAGGAATTAAAAATATTCATCCTAAAAAAGCAACAGAAATAGATGGAACTAATCCAGATTCGGCGCAAGAAGATCTATTCAAAGCCATTGAACGTGGCGACTATCCAAAATGGCGAGTTTACATACAAGTTATGACTGAAGAGCAAGCCAATAACCATCGAGAAAACCCGTTTGATGTCACTAAAGTATGGTCACAAAAACAGTACCCATTAATTGAAGTCGGCGTTATGGAACTGAACCGTAATCCAGAAAACTATTTTGCAGAAGTTGAACAATCTGCCTTTGAACCAAGTAATGTGGTTCCGGGTATTGGCTTATCACCAGATAAAATGCTTCAAGGACGAATTTTTGCTTATGCCGATGCGCACCGCTATCGTATTGGTACTAATTATCAACAACTACCAATCAATGCGCCAAAATGTCCTGTACATAATTATCAACGTGATGGCGCAATGCGTTTTTATACTCCTGATAATGCGCCTAACTATGAACCAAATAGCATTGATAGCGCACCAAAACAGCAACCACAATATGCCGAGCCACCAATGCATGTACCAGCTGGCACAATGGATAGGCATGATCATCGTGTGGATGGCGATTATTACTCGCACCCACGTGCACTATTTAATTTAATGCAACCAGATCAAAAACAGCTGCTTATTGATAATATCGCAGGATCAATGAAAAACGTAAATCGAGACATTCAAATCAGGCAGCTCAAGCACTTCTATAAAGTGCATCCTGACTATGGAACTGGAATTGCAAAAGGATTAGGCATTGATATTGATCTAATTAAAAGTTAGCACTTAAAATAACAATGCCGACTAACTTAGTCGGCATTTTACTGTATTTATATTCATAAAAAACACTTATCAAAAACCTATAACTGTTGATTGTTATCACGCTCTATTTTTCTGTTCTTAGGACAATTTTCATTAAGGAAAGATTGCTAAATTATATGCTTTACTTACATTATTAAATAACGGTTTTACTTAGTCACACTTGTTTAATAGTGTTAGCGTTTTAAGTTTGCAAGAGCGCAAAATAGTAAAGCAATTAATATAATGACTACCTTATAAAATAGGACTAAATTATTTTTAGTAGCGCTATTTTTAAAAGGTAGTATTTAAAAAACCTCGTATTTTATTTTTTGATTATCGATTTTTTTGCCGAACAATCTCAAACAAACAAACACCAGTTGCAACCGATACATTTAGTGATGACACAATACCCGCCATAGGAATGCTCACCAATTCATCACAGTGTTCTTTGGTTAAACGGCGCATTCCCTCGCCTTCAGCCCCCATTACTAAGGCAAGTGAAGTTGGGGTGGATGTTTTATAAAAGTCAGTTTGATAAAGCGTTCTATCTGCTTCACCAGCGGTACCGACAATCCAAACTTGATACTCATCTTGTAGCATTCGCATAGTGCGAGCCAAATTAGTCACTCTAACCACAGGAACGCTTTCAGCTGCACCACACGCAACTTTTTGAGCGGTTGAATTAAGTGGCGCTGAACGATCTTTTGGTACAATAATAAAACTAACCCCAGCAGCATCAGCAGTACGAATACAGGCACCTAAATTATGCGGATCGGTCACTCCATCTAAAATTAAGATAACTGGGTTTGGCTGCCCTTCCATAAGTACAGGAATATCGTTTTCTTGATAACCTCGGCTTGGTTTAACCATGGCTAAAATACCCTGATGTACCCCATTTTTAGATTTTTCATCTAACCATTGGCGATTGGCGACTTTAACAGGCAAGCCTAGCTGTTCTAATTCAAGAACCAAGGCATTTAGACGTTTATCTTCACGCCCTTTAATAATAAACACTTCAATAATTCTTTCTGGCGAACGTGCTAATAATGCTTCTATTGCGTGCAAGCCATAAACTGTTTCACTCATTTATTTATTACTCTTTATCTTATTAACTATTTAGTTTTATTCGTTGATTTTGATTTACTCCGTTTTTTACTTTTGGCTTTCAGTTCAACTTTAGCACTTGATTTCATGCTTGATTTAGTGCGTGATTTTGCTTTTTTTGGGTTACTTGGCTTAGCACTACTTTTTTTACTGGTTGATTTTTTGCCTTTTCGCTTAACGGATAAATCAGCTTGTTGATCTTTTGGGGCTTGTTTGGACTTCTCTTTTGCCGTTTTCCCCTGACGTTTTGGCTTATTATTACTGCCCACTAATGAAAAATCAATTTTACGTTCTTCAGGATTCACATTATCGACTTTTACTTGCACTTTATCGCCCAAACGATAAACGAAACGGCTGTTTTCACCAATCAAACGATTACGCGAACCATCAAAAATATAATAATCATTTTCTAGCGACGACACATGCACTAAACCATCGATAAATAGATCGTCCAACCGAACAAAGAACCCAAAATTAACCACGCTTGAAATCGTACCGTTAAAAACTTCACCCACATGATCTTGCATGTAATCACACTTAAGCCAATCAACTACATCACGCACGGCTTCGTCAGCACGACGCTCAGTCATTGAGCAGTGTTCACCAAAGTAAAGCATTTCATTTGTATCATAACGATACCCTCCCGTTTTACTGGTTTTATGTTTTTCATTAGCCAAAATCCATTTAATAGCGCGATGCAAAAGCAAATCAGGATAACGACGAATTGGTGAGGTAAAGTGCGCATATTCGTCAAGCGCTAAACCAAAGTGCCCTCGATTTTCGGGATCATAAATGGCTTGCTTCATTGAACGTAAAATCACGGTTTGCAACATATCATGATCGGGGCGAGCTTCAATAGCAACCATTAATTCGGCGATATCTTTCGGTTTTGGGTTGCTTCCTCCTGCTAGTGATACGCCTAGCTCACTTAAAATACTACGCAGATTATTCATGCGATCTTCATCAGGTCTATCATGCACTCGGAATAATGAAGGCACATCAGCTTTAATCACTAATTTCGCTGCTGCTACATTAGCTAAAATCATGCATTCTTCAATGATTTTATGTGCCACATTACGCTGTGCCAGCTCAATACTTTCAATACGTTTATCGGCATTAAAAATAAATTTTGGCTCTTCGGACTCAAAGCCTATCGCACCACGGACCACACGGGCTTTATCAAGCACATTATAAAGTCCATAAAGATTTTCAAGATGAGGGACTAAATCATGATAATGCTCACGAAGTTCTTCATCTCCCTCTAAAATCTTCGCCACTTTGGTATACGTTAACCGAGCATGCGAATTCATCACGGCTTCGTAAAACTCATACCCTGTTAATCGTCCTTTGTTCGATACGGTCATTTCGCACACTAAGCATAAACGATCAACTTGCGGATTTAACGAACAAAGCCCATTGGATAACACTTCTGGAAGCATTGGTACAACTCGTGAAGGAAAGTAAACCGATGTCCCCCGTAAACAAGCTTCTTTATCTAACGCCTTACCTGGTCTAACATAGTAACTTACATCTGCAATAGCCACCCATAAGCGATAGCCGCCTCCGCGGTTTTTTTGACAATAAACCGCATCATCAAAATCACGCGCATCTTCACCATCAATTGTTACCAAAGGCAATTGACGCAAATCTCTTCGCCCTTTTTTGGCGCTTTCTGGCACTTGTTCGGTAAACTTGCTAACTTCTTTTTCAACAGCCTTTGGCAATTCATAAGGGATTTCATGATTCCGCAGGGCAATATCAATTGCCAAATTAGTTCCCATTATTTCGCCAAGCACTTCTTTTATTACACCTACCGCTTTTTGACGGCGTTCAGGACGTTGTTGTAACTCAACTACCACCACTGTTCCCATACGAACTGTGCGGCTAGGTTTGCCTGCAATTAAAATATCAAAGTTTAAACGACTATCATCAGGGACAACAAAACCAACCCCTTGCTCAATAAAATATCGCCCGACAATAGAATTACTACGAGGCTCTAAAATTCGAACCACTCGAGCTTCAGTTTTACCACGATATTTAGTCCCCATTGGCTGCGCTAAAATCACATCACCTTGTAACACCTTTTTCATTTGCTCTGGCGATAAAAAGTAGTCTTCAGGAGTGCCTTCTACCCGTAAAAAACCAAAGCCGTCACGGTGTGCAATCACACTGCCTTTTACCATATCAAATTTTTCAGGCAGGGCATAACATTTCCGGCGAGTAAACACCACTTGACCATCACGCTCCATTGCACGTAAACGACGATGTAACGCTACTTTTTGTTCATCATTTTTTATCGCCATTGCTTGAGCAATGGTTTCTAAACTTGCTGGTTTGGCTTCTTGTTTAAGGTAATCTAAAATAAGTTCACGGCTAGCTATTGGGGAATCATACTTCTCGGCTTCGCGGTCAAAAAAGGGATCTTCTATCATAAAGGGATATCCTGTGACTAATATTAACGCTAGCATAACATAGAGTTATATAACTTAAAATGAACATTCATTTTTACCCATGCTATTTCTCTATGTGGTTAAATGCGCTCAAAGGAAAAATACTGTTACCAATAATTTACTAAATATCAATAAGGTATTAATAGCACAACCATTTTATCTATAAATATCACTCTTCTAACTCTTCATCAACATCCGATGCCCATTTATATCGACCGCTTACCCCAGTTAATGTTTCTAATTTATTCTTTCCAAATACTTTATAGCTATGCATTCCTTGTACTGGCTCACCATTAACCAGTTTTTCAGAATAACCAAAACGTTTATAGATTTCAGGGTCTTTCACCCAATCAGGAATATTTTCAACATGATAGGTAATGTACACATCGCGCACGGTGCCGCCCCCTACGCCATTAATGGTGTCTTTAGTGCGTTTAATTTTATCGACAACCACTCGACCAAAACAAAAATTAGTATTACCAAATGTCCATTCTACATATTTGCGCCCTAAATCGGTCAGGTTATAACGGTATATCGGTTTACCGTCGACTTCGCCTAGGTATTCCTCGGTAAAAAAGCCTCGCTTGCTAAATAAATGTAAATTCTCATTTTTTAAGCGGTTATGAAATTCTTTCATAGTTTGAGTTGAGAAAGGTAATTCTTCCCCTTTTAGATGTATAGTGGTATACGGGTACATGGACTCAGTTACTCTGCCTGCCATCATACAAATCGCTTTATCGCCAGTTTCATTGTTCCAGTCATAAATTTCTTGAATATCCTTTTTATATGGGTAGTTATCGCAAGCGGTCAACAAGATACCGCATATTGAGAGTGTTAGAATTTTTTTCATTTTTTATACTTCGCTTAATCTTTTATATAGTTGTATGAAAGCAAGAATGGCGTTTTTTCTTGTTTCTAATTATTATTTTGCTATCAAACTAACTACCCAATATCACTCTTCTAACTCTTCATCAACATCCGATGCCCATTGATAAACACCGCTTTCACCAGTTAATGTTTCTAATTTATTCTTTCCTAATACTTTATAGCTATGCATTCCTTGTACTGGCTCACCATTAACCAGTTTTTCAGAATAACCAAAACGTTTATAGATTTCAGGGTCTTTCACCCAATCAGGAATATTTTCAACATGATAGGTAATGTACACATCGCGCACGGTGCCGCCCCCTACGCCATTAATGGTGTCTTTAGTGCGTTTAATTTTATCGACAACCACTCGACCAAAACAAAAATTAGTATTACCAAATGTCCATTCTACATATTTGCGCCCTAAATCGGTCAGGTTATAACGGTATATCGGTTTACCGTCGACTTCGCCTAGGTATTCCTCGGTAAAAAAGCCTCGCTTGCTAAATAAATGCAAACTGTCATTTTTTAAACGGTTATTATATTCTTTCATAGTTTGAGTTGAGAAAGGTAATTCTTCCCCTTTTAGATGTATAGTGGTATACGGGTACATGGACTCAGTTACTCTGCCCACCATCATACAAATCGCTTTATCGCCAGTTTTATTGTTCCAGTCATAAGTGCCTTGGATTTTTTGTTTATACGGGTAGTTGTCGCAAGCGGTCAACAAGATACCGCATATTGAGAGTGTTAAGATTTTTTTCATTTTTTATACTTCGCTTAGTCTTTTATATAGTTGTATGAAAGCAAGAATGGCGTTTTTTCTTGTTTCTCTTTATTGTTATCTGATTCTTCAAACATGCCTGTTGGCCAGTAGTTAACCCGAATTGAAACTTCGTGCTTGCCTTTTATTTTCCCCAACTTCCATTTTATTAAAAATAGCCCTACTTGGTTTTCAATTGGTTTACTATCCGATGGGGTTTCAATCGGTTTATTATCTGATGGGGTATCCGTCGTCGATGCGTCCGAGCTTTTATTGTCGTCTGACTTGCTGTCAAAAGTGATATCCATCATTTCTATTAACAGTTTTTCATCATCATTTTCATCGCCCTTTTTCTTATCCATGCGGTAACGTTCTTCATCTTCTGCTTGTTTTTTGGCTCTCGGAGTAAAAAAATCTGCGGAGGATAATGGCTTGATAGCTAATAACTTACCGCCATGAGATATCGTCAATTCAACAGGTGTTTGATTACTCTTCGATAAGGATTTAATGGTTACTTTTCCTTCAAATACGGATTTGTTTTCATCAAAATCCGGCAAGTTTAGCGTTAGCATTAAATCGTAATCGATTTCAATAAGTTTATACGCCACCCCTATAGGATACATTGGTGGTGTATTTGTTAATATGGTATCCGCTGCTTCTAATAAGGTACTCCTTTCAGCTTCGAGCAAACAACGACCCCCATTTACCGCTAAATAGTAATCCTGCTCGGAAAGTAACATACATTTCGGCGTCGGTAAGTAATAAGGTGGGTATTTTGATTGATGAAAATCAAAATTACCTAGCATACAACGGTTTAACCATTTGTTGATTTCATCCCAATCGCTTCCATCACTGTAAAATATATTATTGACAATCAAAATACCAATAGAAATAACAATAAATATAATTTGCCCCCAAAAAGGCACAATATTTGCGCATACGGCAAGACCCATGATAAGACTTAAAGCACTTGTGGCACAAACAACACCAGAACCCGTGTTCCCTTCAATACAGCTTGTTATTGCTTGAGTCAGCGACATTGCACTGTCTATCACACCTAGCACATTAGCTACATTGGCTACCGGTTTTAACCCTTCTAGTAACGCACTGAGTCGACCGCCTCGCTCGATAAATAGTGACGCGTTTTGCGCACGTATTACCCCTAATAATTGGGTGCCGTCTATGATTAACTGCGTTGTTGCCGACATTGTTGAGGCATAACTTATCAATAGGCGATACTTCATTAAAATTTTGGCAATCGGATCTTTGATATTATCGATTTCTTTTTGCGCCTCTTTTAAGGCGGTCACCTGAAAATATAAACCTATGCTACCTAACACACAACTGGAGGATTTATCAAATATTTCAATAAGTTGTTTTTTCCTTTTTAAGGTTTTTGATAAATGCTTAATGTCATTTTCATCAAGTGTGGCATTGTTAGCTTCAATAATGTTAGAGGTTATCCGTTTTAACGATTTTTGCCCCAAACCACCCTTTGAGCTAAACCCTTTTTCAAAAAGGCGTTGCTGCTCTTCGCTTTCAAATGCCATTAATATATTGATTTCAACTGTTTCTTTTGCTATCTGTTTATTATTTGTATGTTTTATATACCAACGAGACTTTTCTGACTGGGCTAAATTGACAGTTGTCCCTTTATTGGTTTTCAGCTCTTTATGCACAAAAAAGGGCATCAGCTTTTCATTGTGTTTTATATATTCATTTAAGCCTTTGATTGACATTTTTACTTTATATTGACATACCCGTTCTTGCCCTTGTACTTTAAACAGTTTTATAGCTTCTAGATAGTGGTCTTGCAATTTTAGATTATGGATTTTTACATTATTTTCCATTGAACGATTGGCGCCTTCAATACTAAAATTCACAATTTTTTCAATGAACCGGGTCATTAAATTTTTGTTATTTTTTAACTCAACACTAAGGAGCTCATCGGTGATAGCAATAACGTCCCTGCCCGATAAGCCCACTTGTTTCAAGGCTGATTGGTCGTTGTCCTCTAATTCTGCCACATATTTAAATACCAACGGGGTCGTTGATTGTGTTGTTCCTTCCTTCTCGTTTATTTTCGTTTTATCCCCAAGCAGATAAAAATATATCGATTGGTCATTATTCAGTAACATTCCCCATAACGCCGAATGTTGCGGTAAGGTGATGGTGCCTAAACAGGCACTGTCAAATATCACTAAAAATGAATTTAAAAAGCTTAAGTGCATATCTGAAATATCTGGCTCTATTTCTGCTTGCCAAAAAAGCAGCTTATTTACCGTGCTTGGTAACGCAGCTTTCGGCTCGCCGTTTTGAGCACTACCCTTCGATGCCGGCGAAGATTCAACCTGATAATATTTGTGGTCCTCACCAAATAACCAAATCAAATAGTTATAATAATCTTGCGAGCAAGTTTCAATATAATGATATAAAGATTGATACCCCGTTTTTTCAAATGTTTCATAGTTGTCTAACGACGGTTGATTAAGTCGTTTAGCCCGTTTAGACCAGTCATCTTCAAGCCGTTCATCAGCATAATATTGTTTTACTTGTTGTAAATCATAAAAATGTACAACTTTTACACTATCGATATTTTTATATCTATTCGCTTTTTTACCTATATTAGCTTTATATTTTTCAAGTAACTCAGCTTGTTGAACCGGGGTTAAGGGAATTTCTTTATAATTACCTAAACCCCTTTTTTTTGATATTCGGTTTTCAAGACCCAATACGCTGATACGACGGCAATAAACACGCCTATTAAATTGCCATAGGTTATAGACATCATCTTCTGCTATACCCAATTTCTTCGCTAAAGGTATATCACCAATAACACCTCGTACGCTAATTTTATCTATATCACTAAGCTCATCTATGGTCTTTTGTTCTTTATCATATGTATTGATTTCATCGTTTTTCTTGATGTAATGCGTAATATTTTCGTCTGCACTGCCCACTCGATAACGTGGATATTGAGAAGGAGCATTATAGTTCTCTTTGGAATTATAGAATAAAAATAAATAAGCTTCGTTTTCACATTCTTGGGAAATGGAAGAACGTATTGAGTCTTTGTATTGTTCTATTAACTGATATTGTCGGCGGGTATAGTTCAGCTCTGGCTTAAAGTAAACAAAAGGGGATTCTTTTTCTAATTGTGTTTGCTCACTGTAATAATTTGCAAGCTCATTTCGACCTCTAGCCTTTTGCATTGCCCTTGCCAATGGGTGAGCGGTTAAATGCTTCTCTTTTTCATAAATTAAATCATGACTACTACTGCGAACTAGTTGATGATACTTTTTTAATTCAACTACATCACTATTATCTTTTATATTTTGACTGGCTAGCCCTTCCGCCACCGGCGCTAATTTTTGGCGCCTTTGTATAGATAGCTCTTCTGCAATACCTAGGCTATCTTCTACTACTAATGCCGCAATTTCTGTAAGGTAATGGCTATTTGATTGGTAGCTTTGTAGCGTATTATTTAATGCCTCAAAGGATTTTTCTAATATTAATGAATTGAAATGGCTTGCCGTAAAAAACTGTTGAACATTCACTTCTTGTAACAGCTCTAGGGTGTAACGAAAAAGTCCATCCAATGAAACGTCCAGTTTTTTAAAAATGCCTTTACTCATTGAGCCGATAAGAGAAATGATTTCATCTAGCTTTTCCTTTGCTTTTTTAGGTTGACGCGATTTTTCCTTTTTTCGCCCGGTTTCATCAAAATAATCATGGACCATTCTATCGTCACACTCAAGCTCTAGTAAGTGACGTTTTTTATCCATAAAGTCGTTAAACAAAAAACTGCGATTTTGCGGCGAAATGTCTGGGGCTTTGGTTTGTGTCAGATCTACTTCACTAAATCGCTGTAAGCGTTCGATTTTATTTTTTCGGTAATGGTTAATCGTTTTGACTTTCCAACGTATCGGGGAATAAGCAATCCAAGCTTTATCATAAACTCGATTGTCAATGGTGATAAATAACCCTTTTATGTTGTGATTGTCTTTAAGGCAACTTTCGGGGATTTCTTTAGGTCTTGAACCTTTGACATCACGGAACTTTCGTAGGCGCATCGCCCCTGAATAAGTCACTTCATAAACCATTACCTCTAGTTTACTATCATCTGTATTGCCTATCGGGTTGCAAAGTATATATACATAACCTTCACGTAGCATTCGATATACGTATTTATATTCTTTCCAACTCTCTTTCGGTTCTCTGTCCCCTAACTCTACCATACCTTTAGACCAGTCAATATTATGATAAAATCTAATCGGTACAATTGACTTACGAACTAAAAATAAGGGAAAACCTTTGCGCTGACATACTCCACATTGTCCATTTTCTAATAATAAGGCTTTTTTATCCGATTCATAAACCAATTCTGGTTCAAAATAACTTTCTTGTGGATCTTGTAAATCGTCTATATTTTGTGTTTTTTTTGTTTCTAATATGTTTTCTTGGTTCATTGTTCTCTTCATCCAGATAAAACTAATACGATACTAATATATTATTTAATTGTTATTTAACGCTTTGCTTTTTATTGAAGTTAAAGCGTGCTCTTCTTGGCTTAATAATTTGCCTAGTTGACCTTGCTTTTCTTCGTTATTTATCACTTGGTTAATTATTTCAGCCAATTGTTCGTTTTCAGTTAATTGTCCATATATTATCGAAAATAATACATATGCCCGCCGGTCATTAGCATTTTTTAGCTGTTTGCCTTGAGGATCATAAAAATAATGAATTATTTTTGATAAGATTTTCGGCGGTAACGGTTTTTCTTTTTCTTCATACAGGTCTGATAATGTTACCGCTATTTGATAAAGCTGAGGTTTGTTAAGATGATTATAACGCAATGATTCATTAGTAAAATTTAATACAAACTCCCATTCATCTTGATAGCTAATTGAATGGAAAGCATACAGCTGATAGTCCATATCAACAAAGTAATAATTGCTATCGGTCGGTAATAATAATCCAAGGTGTGAATTTGGTTCAATATAACTGTGACGAATGAGATCTAATATAAAAGGTTCATAAAACGGTAAATAATTGGTATTTAAAGCTTTACCTGCTCGCAAACAAGATTCGACCAATGCTTCGGCAAGCTCTTTGGGCGGTAAGGGGCTGGCAATAAATCCAGATACATACTGTTTTTTGTTTAAAAATTCATCGTCTATTTGTACAATGGCCGCGGCTAATAGCTCTCTATTTAACGGCTCGTTGGGTGCGGCTATACATACAAGTAGTGGGCAAGAGTGTAATTCATGCAAAAGAGTCGGACGTTTGAGCACCGCTAAACGATCAGAAGGGAAATTTTCTTCTAACTCTTCACTATAGATAAGTGATAATTCACTGACAACACCTAATCTATCTAACAATATATAGCGATATTTTTGTTGATTTGTGTCATTGCTTAGTTCTTTTTTTAATTTATCAAAAGCAACGGATAATGGTATAAGGGAAGAATCCTTCATTATTGCCCCCTTATTCTAAGATTTATTACTATAAGCTTACCGCGTGACTCATCACCACTTTCCAATAAGATTTCTTCATCCAAGAACACTTTATTGGCACAACACTTTTTTTTATTCATCTCTATTCCTAAAATACTAATAGTTTGAACACCTTTTGGGTGGTATTTTTTATTTTATTCAATTAATTCTTTTAAATAAAAAATCATTAACTAATATATATGCTGTTCAACCAAAAATCAAAAAAAGTTTTTTTATGATCTTTTTTGGCTTGTTATGTAGCCGATTATTGATTTTTCTTTATTCTTAATGGTTCGGATATTATCCTTATGTTTGATTTTTTTCGCGCTCAATTGCTCGATAGCCAATATCATGACGGTAAAAACAACCATGCCAATGAATTTTTTTCACTTGTTGATAAGCTCGCTGTTGAGCATCTTGCACTGTGTTGCCAAGTGCAGTTACGCAAAGTACACGCCCACCATTTGTAAATATATGACCTTTTTCAAAACGAGTGCCGGCATGAAATACTTTACAATCTTGCGTTGGCTTTGTCGGTAAGCCCGTTATTATATCTTGGGTGTCGTAGTGACCAGGATACCCTTCTGCTGCCATAACTATGCCTAGCGATGGTCTTGGATCCCATTTTGAGTTGATGGTATTTAATTTGCCATCCACTGCTGCAAGGCAAAGTTCGATGAGATCAGATTGCATTCGCATCATTATCGGTTGTGTTTCTGGATCGCCAAGTCGGCAGTTGAATTCAATAACTTTTGGGTTGCCGTTTTTGTCAATCATTAACCCCGCATATAAGAAGCCAACATAAGTATTACCCTCTTGCGCCATGCCGTTAACAGTTGGGTAGATGATCTCATCGATTACCTTTGCAAAAACGGCATCTGTTACTACAGGAGCAGGTGAGTAAGCCCCCATTCCACCTGTATTTAATCCAGTATCACCATCACCAACTCGTTTATGATCTTGGCTTGTTGCCATCGGTTCTATATGTTTGCCGTCAACCATGACAATAAAACTCGCCTCTTCACCTTCTAAAAACTCTTCTATAACCACTCGGTGACCTGCATCGCCAAAGGCATTGCCTGCTAACATGTCACGTACGGCGTTTTCGGCTTCTTTTAGCGTCATGGCGACAATTACACCTTTTCCTGCTGCCAATCCGTCGGCTTTGATAACAATCGGGGCGCCTTTTTGCCGTAAATAAGTAAGTGCGAGCTTAACGTCTGTAAAATTTTGATATTCAGCGGTAGGGATGTTATGCCGTGCAAGAAAGTCTTTGGTAAAGGCTTTTGAACCTTCTAATTGTGCAGCGGCTTTTGTTGGACCGAAGATTTTTAATCCCGCTTTTTGAAAACTATCAACTATACCCAAAACTAACGGTGTTTCTGGTCCTACTATGGTTAAATCTATTTGCTGTTGCTCTGCAAAGTTGAGTAATCCACTAATGTCGGTTGCTTTGATGTTTATATTTTCTAAATTTGGCTCAAGCGAACTGCCTGCATTTCCTGGTGCAATAAATACTTTTGAAACGAGCGGTGATTGTGCTGCTTTCCATGCTATGGCATGCTCACGCCCGCCATTACCAATGACTAAAACTTTCATAAAAAATCCTTAATAATGCCTTTTTAATAAAAAGATAACTATAAGTAATTATTTGTAATAATAAGCAAAGTTGCCATATTATTCATTTCAAAATTAATGTCTAAAATGGCGCATATTCGTAAATATCATTGCAATATTGTGTTCATTTGCAGCTTGGATCACTTCGTCATCACGAATCGATCCGCCAGGTTGAATTATACACGTTACTCCCGCTGCCGCTGCTGCATCAATCCCGTCCCGAAATGGGAAAAAGGCATCGGAAGCAACGACAGAACCTGAAACTTTTAGGTTTTCATCTTGTGCTTTGATTCCTGCAATTTTGGCGGAATAAACTCGGCTCATTTGTCCTGCGCCAATGCCAATTGTCATGTTGTTTTTGGCATAAACAATGGCATTGGATTTAACAAATTTGGCTACTTTCCAACAAAATAAAGCATCAGACAGTTCTTGTTCTGTTGGTTTGCGTTTGGTGACAAAAGTAAGTTCGTTTGGCGATACCATGCCTAAATCACGATCTTGTACTAATAATCCGCCATTAACACGCTTAAAGTCTAAACTGACCACCGTAGGTGTTGACCATTCGCCGCATTCCAGCACGCGTACATTTTTTTTCGCTTGAATAATGGCTAACGCATCTTGATTGATAATTGGGGCAATGATAACTTCAACAAATTGTTGTTGAACAATAGCCTGAGCCGTTGCCGCATCTAATGGGCGGTTAAAGGCAATAATGCCTCCAAAAGCTGATGTGGGGTCGGTTTTGTAGGCATTTAAATAGGCATTTAAAGTATTGTCGCTAACCGCAACACCACAAGGGTTGGCGTGTTTGACAATTACACAAGCAGGCTGTTCAAAGGATTTTACGCATTCAAGCGCTGCGTCAGTGTCGGCTATGTTGTTATAAGATAGTGCTTTACCTTGTAGTTGTCTTGCCGTTGCTATTGATGCTTCGTTAACGCCTTCTTCAATATAAAAAGCGGCTTGTTGATGACTGTTTTCACCATAGCGCATGTTCTGTTTTTTTATAAATTGAAGATTTAATGTGCGTGGAAATTGTCCTGCTGGTTTGTCGGTTTCGCCCATATACGGTGGTACTTGTTGCCCAAAATAGTTGGCGATCATTCCATCATATTTGGCGGTGTGTTCAAAGGCTTTAATGGCAAGATTGAAACGATATTCAAAAGAAAGAGCGTTTTGGTTATTATCCATCATATCAATGATATGTTGATAATCACTACAATCAACCACAATGGCAACATCTTTATGATTTTTAGCAGCAGAGCGCACCATGGTTGGACCGCCAATATCGATATTTTCAACAGCATCATCTAAAGTACAATTTGGTTTAGCCACGGTTTGTGCAAAAGGGTATAGGTTTACAACGACCATATCAATAGGCTCAATTTGATATTGGTGCATAATATTATCATCAATTCCTCGTCGCGCTAAAATAGCGCCATGAATTTTGGGGTGTAGCGTTTTGACTCGTCCATTCATCATTTCAGGAAAACCAGTGTAATCAGATACTTCTATGACCGGTATTTGGTGTTCCATAAGTAATTTAGCGGTCCCCCCCGTTGATAGAAGTTGTACGTTTCGTTGATGTAGAGCTTGGGCAAATTCTACAATTCCAGTTTTGTCAGAAACACTAAGTAAGGCTCGATGGATGGGACGTAACTGCTGCATGATGGGACTCCCGATGTTGATACTTTAAATCCAAATCAGTTAAATCGGTATTATATATAAAAGCGTTGTTGTTGTTTAGTAATTAGTTTATATTCTGATAGATTTATGATAATTCGGGTGTTTTATTAGATAGTTTTGCTAGTAGCTTTAAAATTTAAAAATTTTGATATCACTGAGCTAATTAGGTCTAATTATATGTTTTATTTTTAATTAAATTTGGACTATAAAGCGCGTTAGGTGGGGCGTTTATATTTTAGAACTGCTTTCATTTATATAGGGCGATTTTGTGTAGTTTTGTTAGTATTTTGTATCAATAAGTTGTGATATCAATACTAGCTATCAATATTATGTTTAATTTATGCCACTATACCGATAGCTAGTTGGTTATGATATGTTAGTCGTCACTATAACCAAGACTGCGTAAGGCACGCTCGTCATCAGCCCAACCCGCTTTGACTTTTACCCAAAGCTCTAAATGAACTTTATTATCAAAGAATAACTGCATATCTTTGCGAGCTTCTATACCAATTTTTTTGATTTTTTCGCCTTTATTACCTATAACCATTTTCTTTTGTCCGTCGCGTTCAACCAAGATTAATCCATTAATACGGTACATGCCGTTACGTTCGTCCACTTTGAATTGTTCAATTTCAACAGTCACCGAATAGGGTAATTCATCGCCTAAAAATCGCATTAGCTTTTCGCGAATAATTTCAGATGCCATAAAACGTTGGGAGCGATCAGTAATATAATCTTCAGGGAAATGATGCTCACCTACAGGCAAGTGTTTTTTAACAATATTTTTGATGATATCAATACCTTCGCCTGTTTCAGCACTAATCGGTATGACATCAAGAAAATTCACTTTTTGGCTGATCGTTTGAATATGTGGCAATAGCTGTGTTTTGTCAGTGACATTGTCAATTTTATTAATCACTAATAATACAGGGCTTTTGCAGTCTTTCAGTTTATTGACGACCATTTCGTCGTCATCAGTCCAATGTGTACCTTCGACAACAAAAATAACCAACTCAACATCACCAATTGAACTGCTTGCTGCTCGGTTCATTAGGCGGTTTATGGCTCTTTTTTCTTCTATATGTAATCCTGGGGTGTCAATATAGATAATTTGGTCGTTATCTTGGGTATCAATTCCAACAATACGATGGCGTGTCGTTTGCGCTTTACGTGATGTAATTGAAACTTTTTGTCCAAGTAATTGGTTTAGTAAAGTCGATTTGCCAACATTTGGGCGTCCTACTATAGCAACAAATCCACAATGTTTTGTTTTTTCTGTCATTTTATACCTAGTTGATTAAGCGCTTCTTGAGCTGCGGCTTGTTCTGCTTTACGGCGGCTCAAACCACGACCTAAATATTCATGTTTGTCATTTTCGATTTTACATTGGATTAAGAATTCTTGTTCGTGGTTATCGCCTGTCACTTCAAGAATTAGATAACATGGTCTTTCATGATGTATACCTTGTAAATATTCCTGTAAACGTGTTTTAGCATCTTTTTGTTTGATGCCTGGTTTTATCTCTTTTAATCGAGTTTGGTACCAAGATAAAATTAATCGACGTACATTTTCAATATTACTATCTAAATAAATAGCACCAATAATGGCTTCGACAGCATCCGATATTATTGATTCTCGACGATATCCGCCGCTTTTTAATTCACCTTGACCAAGAATTAGGTGATCACCCAATTTGAAGTTAATGCCAATTTCCGCTAGCGTTTGACCACAAACTAAACTTGCTCGCATTTGGCTTAAATCACCTTCATCTTGCTGGGTGAAACGGTGGAAAAGCTCATCTGCAATAACAAAGCTTAATATTGAATCCCCTAAAAATTCCAATCGTTCATTATGTGATTTATTAGCACTGCGATGAGTCAGTGCTAGTTCTAATAATGAAATGTTTTGGAACTGATAACCTATTGATTGTTGAATTTGAATAAATTTTTTCATAATTGTGATAGCTTAGTGTATACCACCAATCTGGCTAAAGCGGATGCCTGTCGGCCATTCATTAGGTTGTTTTTCAAAGCTCATCCATATTGCTACCGCTTTACCAACAAAGTTTGATTCAGGAACAAAGCCAAAATAGCGACTGTCGCCACTATTGTCACGATTATCACCCATCATAAAGTAATGCCCTTGAGGTACTACCCATGTAGCTATCGGCTGTCCTTTTTGGTGATAGAAATAATTAGGATCTTCATAAGTTCCTTGTGTAATTAAGATATCATGCACCTTGTTACCTAATGTTTCTTGCCGTATTTTCATGTTAAAAGTGATTAATGAATCAGAATCGGTGATCCCTCTATCTTTATACTGTTGTAAGGTATAAAAATTAGGGTTGGATTTAGATCGTTGATGTACTTCTTTCCAATTGCTTTGTCGTAATTCACTATAGTGTAAATCAAGAGGTTCTTCCTTTTGGGCTGTGCAATTGGTATCGTTTATTTGGCAAGCCGGATAAACAATAACTTTTTTCTCTTTTACAAGATAGACAATTTTGTCACCAGGTAATCCAACAACACGCTTAATTAAATCTAATTGGGATCCATCAGGGTGTTTGAACACAGCAACATCCCCACGTTTTGGATGACCAGTTGAAATTAATACTGTATTAGTTATAGGATCGCGTAATCCATAGGAATATTTTTGAACTGCAATAAAATCCCCAATTAATAACGTTTGCATCATTGAACCAGACGGAATTTGGAAAGGTTCAATTAAAAATGAGCGTATGATAAATACCACAAAAAGTACAGGGAAAAATGAAGCTAAGTTTTCAATCCAACCTTTAGGCTTGCCAACTTCAGCAAGTATTTTTCCATCAATGTCTCCATTACATTGTTTACGAACTTCTTCAACTTTTCGTTGGCGAGCAGGTTTCCATTTATATTTTTCTAGAACCCAAAATATTCCTGTAATGAATGTTGCTAATGTTAATATGATGGCAAATGTTCCAGCCATTTTTATTCCTCTTTAACTGATTTATTAATCTTTACCGACATGCAAAATAGCTAAAAACGCTTCTTGTGGTAATTCAACATTACCAATTTGTTTCATGCGTTTTTTACCTTCTTTTTGCTTCTGTAAAAGCTTTTTCTTACGACTTACATCACCGCCATAACATTTGGCTAATACGTTTTTACGCAACTGTTTAACCGTTGAACGGGCAATAATATGATTTCCGATAGCTGCCTGAATAGCTATATCAAACTGTTGGCGTGGAATAAGATCTTTCATTTTTTCAACTAATTCTCGTCCACGATAAGGCGCATTGTCTTTGTGCGTAATTAATGCCAACGCATCTACACGCTCGCCGTTAATCAATACATCTAATCTTACCATGTCAGACGCTTGGAAACGTTTGAAACCATAGTCTAACGAAGCATACCCACGAGAGGTTGATTTGAGTTTGTCAAAGAAATCTAAAACAACTTCTGTCATTGGAATTTCATACGTTAAAGCAACTTGATTACCATGATAAACCATGTGAGTTTGTACACCACGTTTTTCTACACATAATGTTATCACATTTCCTAAGTAAGTTTGTGGGACTAAAATGTTACATTCAGCAATCGGTTCTCGTAATTCTTGAATATTGTTGACCGCAGGTAGTTTAGCCGGGCTATCCACATAAATAATGTCATTTGATGTCGTTAGTACTTCATAAACAACCGTTGGTGCTGTAGTGATTAGGTCGAGATTATACTCACGTTCTAGACGCTCTTGAATAATTTCCATATGCAGTAAGCCAAGGAAGCCACATCTAAAGCCAAAACCTAATGCGCCTGAATTCTCTGGCTCATAAAAGAGTGAAGCATCGTTTAAACTTAATTTTCCAAGTGCATCTCGAAATGCTTCATAATCATCCGAGCTCGTTGGGAATAAACCTGCGTAAACCTGCGGTTTTACTTTTTTGAACCCTGGTAATGGTTTTTCAGCAGGTGTTTTTGCAGAGGTTAAAGTATCGCCCACAGGTGCACCCAAAATATCTTTGATTGCACAAACAACCCAGCCAACTTCACCACATCGTAAGCAGTTTTTATCAACTTGTTTAGGTGTGAAAATACCAATTCTATCAACGTTATAAGTCATGCCTGTGCTCATAACTTTGATTTTGTCACCTTTATGTAATTCGCCATTTTTAATACGAATTAATGAAACAACACCCAAATAGTTGTCAAACCATGAGTCAATGATCAGCGCTTGTAGTGGAGCGTTTGAATCCCCTTTTGGCGCTGGAATGTCACTCACCAATTGTTCAAGTACTTCAATTACACCTATGCCTGTTTTAGCAGAACATCGCACCGCATTAGAGGCATCAATACCAACAATATCTTCAATTTCAGCAGCCACACGATCAGGTTCAGCAGCAGGTAAATCAATTTTATTAAGAACAGGCACCACTTCAAGATTCATGTCTAAGGCTGTATAACAGTTTGCTAATGTTTGCGCCTCAACCCCTTGACCTGCATCAACCACTAATAATGCACCTTCACAAGCTGCTAGCGATCGTGAAACTTCATATGAGAAGTCAACATGACCAGGTGTATCAATGAAATTCAGCTGATATGTTTCACCATTTTTAGCCTGATAATCTAATGTTACGCTTTGCGCTTTAATTGTAATTCCACGCTCACGTTCTAAATCCATGGAGTCTAGCACTTGTGCTTCCATTTCACGATCAGAAAGCCCACCACAAATCTGTATTATGCGGTCTGAAAGTGTTGATTTCCCATGGTCAATATGGGCAATAATTGAAAAATTGCGGATATTTTTATTCATATCAATAAATTATAATCTGTATTTTTGTTATAAAAAGTTAACGATTTAAATGCCATTTGATTATAAATAGTATTTATAATGATAACGAAGTCAGAAAAAGTAGCATTTTACACATTTATCACTACTAAGCATAGCGTTATCGAGAATTTTGCGCTGATTTCTCGACAATATTTTGCGCAATACGCTCAATGGTTGTGCGTGGCAAATTACCAATAATAATAATATTTTTTTGCCCAATATTTGTTGAAAAAACAGTTCGACCACCTTGCTGTATAAATTGATTTGATTGGCTTGTTTTTTCAGGCGATACATTAACTGTAAATGAGAAAACACCATCAGAAAATAATTTAGTTTCTATATCAGAATTGTAAAAATTAACATTGTAGGCTGCAATTTCTTTGAAACCTTTTGGTAACCAAGCTAGTTGCCATGCTTCTAGTACGTCGCCCTCTTTTTGTATTGATAATAATATGGGATATGTTCGTGTATCGATATAATCATTAATTTTGTTTTTATCAAAATTTAAATCAAGATCCACAACTTTTAATTGGCTAATAATTTCACTATGCTGGTCTAATAAGTCTATTCGAAGCGGTAAATAAATTTCATCGTCAATCCAAAAAACATAGCTATAACGATCTTTGTCTTTGGCTATCATTTTAACTAGTTGAACACTTCGATTCGCTGTTCTGGTTTTTCCCAATAATGTAAAATCATAAACATCAATCAGTTTACTGAAATTGTTATAAATTACATCCGGAAATGCTTCAAGAATTCGAGGACTGGTTATAGAAAAAGAAGCGCTGTCTGGTTGGAAATAACTAGTAATATTATCATGCAAAATAATTTCTTTCGCTGAACCTTCAAGATAAAGTAACATCGCTTTAATGTCGTTTTTTTTCGTTGCACCTAAATGTGTATATTCATAGGTGGTAACATACTGATTTTTCTCTTGCGATAGAAAATGAATTTGATAATTTTGAGTTTGCACAGCCTTATTCATTTTGTTTAGTAGGCTGAGGGCCTCATCATAATCCATTGCATTAGCAACTAGGGAGAATAATATCAGAAACAAAGTGACAATATAATATCGACTCTTTTTAATCATTAGTAAACCTGAATTAAATATTAATCTCATTTCGGGTTAACGTGCGTTCAGTCTTTTTTGTAGTTCATAATCTTGTACAAGTAATCGGATTTTATCATATTGTCTTTTTTCAAGTAATAACTGTTCGTTTGATTGTTGTATACCACCAACTGGAGCAACATTAACACCAAAAGGAACTGTGTTTAATGTCGGTACGCCATGATTACTTTCAGATTTGCCTTGTTGATACTGTACTCCTGCAATAATGGCTAAGGTAACACAAGCAGCAAGTCCTACTTGACCTACTTTTGATATGACATCTTTAATACGTATCCAAAGTAAGCTTTCAGTTTTTGGAATAGAAACTTGATTCGGATTAGGTTGGTTATCTAACTGATCATATAAATTTTCATTAGCAACTGCTTGTGCAACTTGATTAGAAATGTCTAGAGTTAATGAGCTACTATGCAGTGCACCTCGCATGACATCTCGTACAATATGGTAACGGTGCCAGCATGATTGTAAACTTACATCTTTTGATATTTCATCCATAATCTGTTGGTCTGTAAGTTGGTCATCCATAAGTAGTGAAAGTTGTTCTTTCTGTTCTGTTCGCATAGTAGATACCTTAAAATTTATGACTACTCTCAATCAATTTTTATTTCCATTAACTAATTAATGGTTTAATTTTTTCATCAATCGCATCTCTTGCTCTAAAAATGCGTGATCTCACTGTTCCAATCGGTGTATCCATAATTTCGGCAATCTCCTCATAACTTAATCCTTCAATTTCACGCAGTGTAATTGCAATCCTTAAATCATCAGGCAATGATTCAATTGCTGCAAATACCGTCTTTTTGATTTCTTCTGAAAGCGCTAAATTTTCGGGATCATCAGGATCCCTAAGAGAATCTGCACCTTCATAACTTTCGGCCTCATTAGCATCGATGTCAGATAACGGCGGCCTGCGACCTTGAGAAGTTAAGTAATTCTTTGCTGTATTTACTGCAATTCGGTATAACCAAGTGTAAAAAACACTTTCTCCCTTAAATAGACTTAAAGAGCGATAAGCCTTAATAAAGGTTTCTTGCACAACATCAGGGACTTCAGAAGCAAGTACATAACGAGAAACCAAATGAGCCAATTTACTTTGATAACGTATTACAAGTAAATTGAACGCATTTTTATCTCCACTTAATACACGAGCAACCAATACTTGATCTGTTACTTGCTCCCCCATTAAAGGCCATTCCTCATTATGTTAATAACTGCTAGCTGACCCAAAATATGTGCACACATACAGTTAGATTCTTAAAATTTAAAAAAGTTCCAATATTTTAATAGAAAATTAATTTTTTTTTCTGTTTAAAATAGAACTGCCCTATTTTTATTTGAATTAATAATTGATTTTATGATATTTTTCATATTTATATCACTTTTAGTGATCATCTAATTCAATAAAAAGATCTCACGTTTACCAACATCATTATAGGTGATTTGGTAAAATTGAGGTAGATTAAAATTAACAGAGCTGCTTGTAGTAAACGTAAAACGATCATCAGATAAAACATAAAAATCATTGATATCTTTGACCATATTTTCTTTTGTGCCATTGCAATTGCGATAAATTTCTACTTGGTTGTGTTCATTTAATATATAAAGATCAAAACCTGAATTGGTATCTTCAAAAAAGAATTGGATAATACCTTCATAAGCAACACTGTCAATTTCTTTGGGTAATTCATCAGTTTCATCTAGTATATTCAATGGACGACCTTGAACTTTATTATTTGATACCGCACCATAAAAATCAACCGCATTTTCGAACTGATGAAACGAAACACCTAAGCGTTCAAAAAAAAGATACCACGAAGATCCATCAATTCTTAACGGTTTTACTTGTGTGAAATTATTTTGTGTTGTAGTTAAACGAAGTTCAATACATTCATCCATTAATTTTTTTATTTGCTGTTTAATTTCTATACTTAGATATTTACTGTAGCAAAAAATTTCAATAGGATTAGGTAAATCAGCATCTTTATGCATTCGATTTAGTAATGTTTTAATGGCTTCTAGTACACATAACGATCCACTAAAATGCAATACACGTATTTCATTCCATGAATTTCTATAAAGTAGATCAATTGATCCTACTAAGCTAAGCTCTTTTTTACCATAATTTAAAACATTTTTACTAATTTCATATTCTAATTCTAAATTGGAACTTGGATCATTTTCTAAATTTAAAATAATAGCTAAATGGCGAATTTCGCAAGGACCATATAACTGTTCTTCTGTAGCTGCGGGCACTATAATTGGGAAATATTCTTTTAGATCGCTAATGAACCGGTTGATTTTTGAATTATCTCTATCATCTGCATCATGATAATAAAATTCGGTTGTATCAGAAATTAAACCATTAAAATAACACCAACTTATTAGTTTAACAAGATATTTACTGTATTCTAGATATTGATGCCCTAATATTGATTCCAATACTGGTTTTTGATTATAAACATACCAGCCAGCTCGATTTATTCGGTCTTCTTTTACATGGATAAATGTTAACACTTCTTCTTGTAAGTTATTGGAAATATTAAGTTTTAATGTTGTTATTTTACCTGGCAAAACTTCAAAAGAAGCATACAATTTACGCGTTAAAATAGCTAAGTCTTGTGGGCTAATTAATGAATCTAAATTATTTCGGCGACCAAAATTTAGTAAATTACGATAACCTGTCATCATTGTGTGCAAAAGTATTTCATGCATTTCGCGGACAGATTGAATTTTCCATGTATTACTTGCATCTAACTTTGTAATTCGCTGTTCACTCCAATTCCATTTTTTAACTAGATTATTTAATACATCTCGACGCCATGAAGCAGCTTTATTAGGTTGAGATAATTTTTCATTGACTTTTAAGTAAAAACAGTTTCGTATTAATTCCAATCTCTCAAGATCTTTAATTTCAATTAAATATTTTGTGATCCTGTCTAAAAGCATATAATAAGAATCTAAATAAATATTTTTCTTAGTTTCAGATTTTTGTATACATTCTCTCATTTCATAAGCGATCGGCCTATTTTCTGGATAGCTCCATGAATAGGCTTCGAGCAATAATGTTTTAAGCACCGCTTTAAAAGGAGAATCAATACTTTTATAAAGCTGCCACAAGCATGCTCCGAAATACTCTTCTGCTGATAATCCGGTTAATGGTCCAAAATCAATCCATTCTTCACGATTTACTAATTTTAGTTCAACTAAGGCGTTAACGCATTGCTCATACGTTGGGTGACTTACGTTATTTATTGTTAAATTATAAGGCACCGCAAACCATAATAGGTATTTACCGGCTAAAAGGTTTGCGGTACGATAAAATTCTTCAAGTAACAAAATATGTTGTGCTGATCCACAGTTTTCTCCCATTAAACATTCATGATGTTTATTAACGAACCGATCAGCATTTACAACAAAGAGTGTTAGTTTTACTTGTTGTTTTTCCGCCCATTGTTCTACTAAACGACATTTGTGTAGTAACGTTTGTTTTCGACTTTCTGATAAATTATTTTCAATACATATCCAAATGTCTAGATCAGACTGAACAGATTGACCAATGGAACAAGTACTACCCATTGAATATAATGCTGATATTTCTGATTTGGCTGCATTTGCTGTAGGAATAAAACCAAAATCATTTTTAAGTTGTTTTTCAATTTCATGAGGTAGATGATAATAAGCTATACCATGGGGTGTATCTTCATTAATGTACCCAGGTATTTTGGGATCATGAAAATGAAAAATAGCTGGTAACAACGAAAAAACGTATTGAAATTCAGCTGACATTCCAATCAAAGCTCGTTCATACTTTAGATTGGCTAGATCTTTAAGTTCTTTTTTTATGTTACTAATATTATATAGCATAGCATTATTTAGATAAAACAGGTGTACCACCAACGGACGGCAATCAATCTAACACTTTATAACTAGAAGGTAAATAGACTAAAAATTTTTAATATCTATAAATTAAGTTATTATTCACAATAATTGTAAAATTATTAAACAGTTTAATAACATTAATTTTGTTAAATATGTTGATAATAAAGCATCTGTTTTATTATCAATAGTAAGTTTCGATGAACAATTGCAATTATTATTTTAATTAAGACAAAAGATACTACAAAGGTAACTCAGTGGTATCTGTTTACTAAGTAGATATCTAGAATCAATCAATATTACATTTGATATATGATTAAAGGAGAAATAATTAAGTCGTTGGCTCTACCAATAAAGCAAATCATAATATTAGATCAATGAAATTAATGTATCACATCATGAGCAAAGATCACCTATCTTTTTATGGGGGGCTCTAATTCTTTCAATTTTGAATACTATATAACTAAATCTATGTGAATTTGAAAACTGATTTACTATATGGATTAGCTTGTTTTACAAATACTCTATTAATTTAATTGATTGCTTAACCGAAAAGTTGAATGAAGAAAAAGATCTGATTATTCATTTTATTTTTTATCATTATGAATGATTATATTATTTAGGATATAACAGCCTAAACATTAAATGTTTTTATCACAGCTACTGCTAACTTAGCTTTTTTGATTCATTTGACTTTAATAATAAATTTTATAGGTACGCAAAATAAAACAGAGTTTTTTAACAACCTGTTGCGTATTTAACTACTAATACTGTAGAATGATACTGCATTTCGAAATTCTTTGAGTATCACGCAACAATTCTTTTATGTATAACAAGTTGTTTAATTATCTTTCATTAACAACTTTATGTTCGAACGCTTTTAATAAGCAGAAAATAGACAAACATCTGAGCATTCTTTCAGATTGCTATAGTATCTAGAAATTGACACTTCATCTGCCCGTTAAGTAAGCGTTACATATTGATTTAAATCACTTAAAAACAAAGGGTACTAAAATGAAACATTCCAAGAAATTATCTTTTACATTAGTTGCATTATTATCTTTTCCCGTAGTAAATCTTTATGCTGCAGAACCATTAACAGCAAAAGAAAGTAGTAATTTGGTACCAATGAAAGAAATCTCAGTAACAGGCAATTATTTACAAGCAGAAAACGCAGCTGATGATATTTCAAGAATAGCAGATAAAGCTGGCGCTAAATATTATCATATAACAGCTATTGAAAATGCTACTACTACAGATTCCGCTGATTTAGCTGTTGTTTACGCTGATATTTATCAATCAAATGCGCCAATCACATTAAAAAAAGATGAAACAACTTATAACGGAATTGTAGCATATGAACGCAATAAAGCACTTTATTATTTACCATTTGAAATTGTTAAATTTAAAGGCAATTTCAATAATACTTCTGAAATTACTAACGAAGCAAGTAAAATAGCTGCCGAGAAAAATGCTTATGCATTTTACATTACATCCATTACTTCAGCTAATTTACAAAATCTGGCGCAAGATGTGGAGGTAGCTTTATATAAAAAAGATGCCCCTGTAAGAGATTATATTGTTACTAAGGCGATTGAAGGCGAAGATGCATATGAGTTAAGTAGTGATGCATTCAAAATTATGAAACCTTATAACACAATTAGTTTCCATGGGGTATTTAATAATACTTCTGAAATAAGCTCTGCTGCACAAAAGCATGCCATTGCTAATGGGGCTCATTTTTATTATGTTAAAGAAGTTACATCAAATGCTGCAGGCACTGCTCAAACTGTATTTGTGAATTTATATAAATAATGTTATTGCAATAGTAATTTTCCACGTGTGAAATCATTTATGATCACGTGGAAATAAATAACCATACTATATCTTCTATTGATTAGTAATCCTGCTTACGCACTTGGTGCTCTATACTGAAAATTATTTATGGTATCGCTTCTTATTTTATAAAACCGGATATTTTTTCAGCTAGCTGAGTGCAATCGTGATTATGACAAGAGCTTACTATATACCACTAAACTGAATCAATTAATTATAATGTTAAAACCTAATTATGGTTTGGGAGGTACTATTACGCCCTTTCATTTCGAAAATGTTACTATTAATAGCTATAATGTTAATAATGATGAAAGTTCAAAATTAAAACAAATATTGAACTATATAACAAGGCGTTCTATTTTTTGCTAGCATGAGCACAAGAGGAATAATTCAAAAAATAATGATGGCTGGGGTACCAGGATTCGAACCTGGGCATGGCGGGATCAAAACCCGCTGCCTTACCGCTTGGCTATACCCCAATATAAAAAATAAGGCACTTGGTATGGACAATGTAAGATTTGAACTCATACAACTTTCGAAACTAAATTATGAATTAGCATATCTATCTACTAGGCGCTACCACAACAATAGCAGCTAAGCAGCGTTTAGGGCAATATGCCAAAATTTAAATCATGCCGAATCGAGTAATGTTGAATATACTAACATTGTAATGGCTGGGGTACCAGGATTCGAACCTGGGCGTGGCGGGATCAAAACCCGCTGCCTTACCGCTTGGCTATACCCCAAAAAGGATAAATACTAAGATTAAATGGTGCGGGTGGAGAGACTTGAACTCACACACCTTGCGGCGCCAGAACCTAAATCTGGTGCGTCTACCAATTTCGCCACACCCGCACTGAACACTTTCGATAAAAGTACTACTTAATCTTCATGGTGGCTACGACGGGATTCGAACCTGTGACCCCATCATTATGAGTGATGTGCTCTAACCAGCTGAGCTACGTAGCCATTTATTCGCAACGTCATAACCAACACTGCGAGGCGCATTATGCTTGTGTTACGGCAAATCGTCAACTCTTTTTTTAAGATATTTTGAAAAAAAGTGGCGACTGATTAAGTTACAATCAAATACAGTTTAATAACAATTCAATTCGTTTTTTTTGCAATTCGAGCTGAATATTTTTACCAGTGAACCCTTCAGCAATAATATTTTGGACATCCACGCTTCTAGCTATTTTATAGGCATTTTCAAGATATTGAGCTTGGGGATATGAATCGGTTTCAGAAAAAGCCTGGCTTGCAATAATCAATTGATTAAGGTGTTGTGAATTACGCCATACATCAATATTATTTAGTAAGTTAAGAATTTGACTAGCTTCTAGTCGTTGTATTTGCTCCACGTTTTTTCGATATTGTTGTACCATAATAGCAATTTTAGTATATTGGCTTGGTGTTTTAATTTTATTACATAGCGTTTTAACCAATGTGCTATTCACCATATTTCCACATAAAACAGCAAAACGAATGATTAGATTATCAGTCAATAATACTGATTTTTTTAGTGCATTAAGAAGATCATTTGTTAGCATTACAGATGGAAATAATAGTGAAAGTGCGCCGCATTGTTCGAGCACTTGAAAATAAACCTGAGGGTTTGCTGTTGATAATGCTTTCTCAGTTTCTTTCCAGACTCGTTCAGCTGTAAGGTATATAACCTCCCCTTCTGATACCATTTCTTTCATTAGATCCATTGTTTCTTGGGCTATTACAAATCCTAATTGATGATAACGAGCAGCAAAGCGTGCAACACGTAAAACACGTAATGGATCTTCACGAAAAGCAGGAGAAACATGACGTAATAATTTGTGATGAAGATCATCAACACCATGATAAGGATCAATAATGTTGCCATTTTCATCCATCGCTATAGCATTAATAGTGAGATCACGACGGATGAGATCTTGCTCTAAGGTAATATGTTTACCGAAGTCACAGGTAAACCCTGTATAACCCTTTCCTGATTTACGTTCAGTACGAGCTAATGCATATTCTTCTTTTGAAGTCGGGTGTAAAAAAATAGGAAAGTCCTTTCCCACTTGATGAAAACCTTGTGATACAAGTTCATCGGGTGTTGCTCCGACTACAACCCAATCACGATCAGCAATTGGTAATCCTAGTAAATTATCACGTACAGAACCACCAACTAGATAGGTTTTACTCATTTAATGCATCCAACGATCTTTTTTGCGTCGACGAGGCATAATATTAGGTAGAATTAGCCCTAAGAGAAAACCACCTCCTGCAACAAGACCACCATAAGTAAACCAAGTAATAATTAAATCACGCCGTTTATCGTCAACTTGATTTAATGCTGAATCCAGTTGTACTTCTTGTTCTTTGAACTTTCTTTCTAATTCATTATTTTTATTTTGTAGGTTTTCAATTAATTTTTCCGATGTTTGTAACTTTTCAACATAATCACTAATCATTTTTTGATGATAATCTTCTGCATTATCTACTTTGTCTTTATATTCTGCGATTTTTGCTTCTAAAACAGGGATTCGTTCTTTATAACTTGGATAGTCATTTAATTTGTTCGTTTCAATCCATGCGACTTTACCACTGTTAAGTTTGATACGTGTATATTTTCCATCAGGACTTTTTTCGAGCTCAGTAACTTTAGCTCCACTTTTGACCGTATATAAAATTGCATGCTGTTGGCTCGGACCACGGCGTAAATAAACATCAACCTCATCTGCCACATATTTATCTACTGCATTAGCATTTGAAGCCAACATAATAAAAGAAAATAAAGTAATAATATTCTGTTTTTTCATTATATTTCAAACAATCATCCGTAAATAATTTACATGATAACATAAAAAAATATCTTTTCGCACAATCATTTTACAATTGATGTAGGTAGAACCTGAGTTATGAAATATACTTAAATGAAATCGATTACATTTTTATGAGATATCAATCAAAAAATATTATAGTTATTAACAAGTAAATTATTGTGATCGTTACCATACATTATTTGCTCATTAAGTAATAAATCAGGTTATAGTTTAAATTATCATTAACTTTATATCCAAATTAAAAAAACAACCTATTTTCGTGAGTTGAACTGTGAAAAGCTTTTGGTTCTTATGATTTAATACATAGATGTGGAGGAATATGCAATTAACTATTTTTAAAAATAAAATCAAATAGTTATCAATAAATTAATACGATTGTTAATAATAATTTTTGGACACCAAAATATACCCAAATTATTATTGACCAATAAGCGTTATAACTATAGGTGAGCTTAAAATGTTGATAAAGAAAATTTATAATCTATAAAAAACAAGAATCTCAATTAGTATCTTATTTTTTGCCTATTACACTATTTTTATGGCATTGCCATCAAATAACTTATCAAGTTTTTCTATAAATGCTTGTTTAGGGCGATGAAAAAAGATACCTTGTTCAGGCATTCCTCGCAGAAATAGATAATAAACACCACCGAAATGAGTTTGATATTGATAATTTGTAATTCGGCTTCTTAAAAAGCGGTGTAAAGCTAAACTGTAAAATTGATATTGTAAATCATAGCGATGCTCGCACATTACTTTTTCTAACGCGTTTTTCTCATAATATGATACATTATTACCTAACCAATTTGATTTATAATCTACTATATAATATTTACCTTCAAATTCAAAAACCAAATCAATAAATCCCTTTAACATACCCTGTACTGTGCCAAAATCTAATTCAGGGCATAATTTTGATAGTTCATCATATTCTTTACATAAACTATCTAATTGCTGACTAGATATTTTTTCACGAATTGGAAAATGAAATTGTAATTCATTAATGCATTTTCCTATTAATACATTTGATAATATTAAGTTTGGTTGATGAAGTTTCGTGGTTAGTACCTTTTGCATCCATACTTTGATAGGTTCATTCCACACTGTATCCAAATTAAGTTTTTTCAACATTTGAATACATAATTCATCAACATTTTCTGATGCAAGATTTTCCATAACGCTATGCATTAATGTACCAACATAGGCTCCTTTTGGAAAATGATGAATATCATATTGCAAATTAGTTGAATTTGTAATTTCTGATTGTGGTTGATATTCGTCCCAGTCATTATTGAGTTCTGGATTATAAGCCAATGCGGTATTATTACGCTTTTGTAATTCCGTATAACTAGTTACTCTCCAACAAGTTGAAAGCTGTCGTGAAAAAACATTAGCAGATAATGATGTTTTTTTTAAAACAGGGGAAACATATTTTTCAGTTACTATTGGCAATTGAACATCTACTAAATCAGCAATATTTGCAATCGAACGTAAATCATATTTTAATAGGTGATTTATAGCTGATTGTTTTTTATTTAAAAAAGCAATTCCAATACTGCAATGATATATAGATCTAGTCATAGCAACATATAATAACCGTAAATCTTCGGCAAGGCGTTCTTCTTCTATTTGTTTTTTAATTTCATCTGTTAATAACCAAGCATATGTTAACTGATAGTCATTTTTTTTATCATGATAAAATTGACTTTCTGATGAACGATACATAGAAATAAATGGTAACCATACAATCGGAAACTCCAAACCTTTTGATTTATGAATGGTTATGATTTTTAATAAGTTTTCATCACTTTCAAGACGCTGCTCATGATTTTCTAAATTCAAATCAGGATTTACAATTTGTTTTTTTAACCAACTTATTAACGAATGAGGGTTATCTAATTCATTTTCTGCTTCTTGCAATAATTCACCCAAATGCATTAAATTAGTTAATATACGTTCACCATTTTGGCGAACTAAAATATCTTCAGCTAAATGACGTTTTTTCATCATTCGGCGCAGCATAACAAATACACCATAGTGTTGCCAAACAACTTGATACTGTTTAAACTCTTCTACTAAACTTTCCCATTTATCTTGGTCATCAGTGATTTGTTCAAGCTCAGACATCGTTTGCCCAAATAGAGAGGTCATTAATGCCAATCTTAACATTGATTCGTTTTCAGGCATTAATACTGCATGTAACAAGCAAAGAACATCTTTTGCTTCAGCTGAAGAAAAAACGCTACGATGATTTGATAAGTAAACACTTTTGATACCAGAATCCGACAATTTTTGACGTATAATCTCAGCCTCACGTCCAGTACGAACCAAAATAGCAATATCAGAAGTAGTAACAGGACGTAATTCATGTTGATTATTGATTAATATCGAAGGATCAGATAACCATTTCACAATTTGTTTAGCACAACAACCTGCCATATACTCTTGATATTCGTCATTGGTAGAAATATCATCAGGCAATAAATAAGCAGTGAATGCACTAGCCTCTTGATTATTAATTAATAAGGCTTTTCGTTCATTCTGCTTTGCTACGTTCATTGGTAAAAAAGGAATGTCTTTAAAGATAAACGGATTATCATGATTAGCAAATAACTGGTTAACAGCACTTATCATCGGTGCGGATGAACGATAGTTAACATCCATTGTAAAATAATTTTCACCAGTTGACTGCTTGGCTTTTAAATAAGTAAAAATATCAGCGCCGCGAAAACTATAAATAGCTTGTTTCGGATCACCAATAAATAGCAAGCCGCAATCAGATTGTTGACTATCATAAATACGATTGAAAATTTGGTATTGAAGAGGATCAGTATCTTGGAATTCATCAATTAAGGCTACACAATATTTTTTTGCAATACTTTGAGCTAACCGTTTTCCTGTTTTTTTGCATAAAGCACGATTAAGTTGCCAAATAAGATCATCAAAACTTATCTCTCCGTATTTGAGTTTTTCGTCATAAATTCCCTTTTGTATAACCTTCACAATATCCATTAATATTTGGCTACGCAAATCTATCGGGTGTTTACATAATGTCTCAATTTTTTCAAAAATAGTATGACAAGGGACGATTTTTCCTTTTTTTGTTTTTTCGGTTAAGACAGACTGACTAAACCTTTCCAGTTCATTGGGCAATTCAAATGTGTAGGTATCTTTATTTGCCCATTGAGATACTTTAGCCAACCAATTAGGTAAATTTCGGATACTATATGATTGTTTATTTATCCCTGACTGTGTAATTATACTAGTAATTTCTTCGATTGATGTTAACCATTCATGTTTTATCTCGTTAATCTTTGTCAATTTTTTTTGATAAAAGGTGTGTATTTTTGAAACAATATCAAAATTAATTTCATCACTGTCATGTTGTTCTAAATTTAAATATTGTGTGATATCTTTCAATAAGCTTTTTGGGTCTTGCCACGTAGCAAATATTAAATATGCCAGTGATTTATCAAGTGGCGAAAAATAGCGACGCCAAAATTCCTGCACTACACGCAATTGTAGTTGATATTCATCTGCAACAAAATTTTGTTCAAATAGAACACCAGATTCAAAAGCATGACTGGTTAAAATGCGCTGACAAAAACTATGTATAGTATAAATTGCTGCATCGTCCATTGATTGATGAGCGTCATTTAGTTTCTGCAAAGCTGATTGACGATCAACAATTAACTCAATTAATTGTTGAAAAATAGGATCTTTATGATGCCCTTGCTGTAACCCTATTTTTAATTCTTGAATATTTAGCCTAATGCGAGAACGAAGTTCTTGAGTTGCTGCTTTTGTAAAAGTTACAACAAGAATTTGGCTAACATTTAAAGGTTTTGGATAACTATTTTGACCAATACCAAGCAATAGCCTTAAATAAATAAAAGCGAGAGAATAAGTTTTACCAGTGCCTGCCGATGCTTCAATTAAGGTTCGACCTGTTAAAGGTAAATCAAAAAGGTTGAGTTTTTTTATCCTACTTGATGAAACCATTCAAGCTTCCCAGCTGCATTTGAAGACAAATCCACACAGGCAATAGCCGCTGTTGAAAACATAGATGGCAGAGCTTGCGGGCATAGCTCGCCAATTAAATATCCTACTAACGGCAAGTGAGATACTACTATTATATTTTCAAAACTTTGTGACAATAACATAATTAATAAATCAACAATATGTGATGGGCTACCACCTGGAACTAACAATTTATTCGTTTCAATTTTTGAAACACTCACCTTTGATGATAACACCGATAGTGTTTGTTGTGCACGTAAATAGGGACTTACTAAGCCTAAATCAAATTGAAAATTTTGCTGCTTAAGCCATAGTCCAACTTGATTTGACTGTTTAATGCCATACGTAGTCAGCGCTCGCTCCGAATCAGTGGAAGCAGAAAACCCTGCTTCGCCATGCCTCATAATGCAAACTTTCATTAATTTTCAATTAACGTAATTTTAATTGAAAAATCATACATTCAGCGCCACAACAAAATGTAAATTTAGCAGCTAATTTAAAACCACTTTCTATTTTTTCGATGCTACTGGTGATTTCACACGGTTCGGTTTCTACATCTTTTGCAGATTGTGTTAATAATGCTAATTTATTTTTAGCTTCTGACTCTGTTGCAAAAACGTGCTCATATTCAGCACTACAATTTTCATTATCAATAATAGTACCTACATCCACACAACAACAAGCAGGAGTTTCATTTGCTTTACATTTGCTTTGAGAATCTGACATGTTACACCTCTATTTACGTTTTTATTGTTAGTAGTATACTCTCAATCATAAATAAGGGCAAAATTCTGATAATAATTACTTTCGATTAATCACATATTAATTTTCTACTATACAGGTAGTTGAATATTCTTTTTTACAATTAACGTAATGATTAATTACTTTTTAAAATTAGATCTTTGTGGCATATCATATAAGACGTAAAAATTATATTTTTATTAATATTTCTTCTATAATAATAAAATAGCCATATTCATAAAATGGCAATTTTAGTCTCAACGACGTTTTTATGAAAAACTTAGATGCGACTGTGATCACCACAGCCGTACTTAGTATGACAAAATCTTTTTTATCAATATACAAAACTTTTCAATTAACTATAATAGGTTCGGTTGCCAACAATCAATTAGTACAATACATACTATATATTTTTATTGTTTAAGGTATAAACAAACACATATCATTTATATGAATCTTTTTATTCGGCTGATGTTATATCTATCCAATTTGCTAGATTAAATACTGTAGAGTTTTCAACAATCGACAAAATTAAAATTAATTTGAAAATTAATGGATAAAATTTACATTATGATCACTCAGTGCAATTCCCCCCTAACTGTATCAAGTTGCCGTGGTAATGAAGCAAACCAAATCGACCTAAACAGTCAAGCACTGTCGACTCACAGTTTTGGCATGAAAGGAATGAAATCACCCGTAACATGGGGCGATTTGGTGAACTCAATTGTCATCAACAATTTTATAGCCGTGTTCGATTGCTTAATCAAAAAGTCAAGATCAAAGGCGACCAAAACAAACCGTTTGAATGTCATGATCAATATAATGTTGCCGATAAGCTTGGCAAAATGAGCGACAACTACAGAGGGCTGAAAATTTTAACCCACGATTAAAAAAGCCCGACTAAGTAGCATCAGCCACCAACCGTATAACCATGGACAATTACCGGTTGAGCTGAGCTATAAAGGCTAGCATGAACACTTTTATTTTGATAGGGCAGATAACTTACAGGGTATTGAATTACCACTTGATGAGTTAAAACATGCATCACATGCCCCAAAATTACCGCAACCCCATATAAACTCTAGATAGTAGTTAATAAAATTAAAATTTAGGTGCTGGTGGGCGAATACGCTTTTTGGTAAAACCATTATCAGATATTTCTGATTTATTGGCTCTACGATTTCGTTTTCCACTGGAAGTGCCACCAACTAAACTCATCTTCATTGGCTTATTAAGTATACGTACTTTTTCAAAGTGCTTTAAGATGTCTTTTGGCATTCCTTTTGGTAACTCAACCGTTGAATAAGTGTCATATAGTTTAATATTACCAATATAACGGCTGCTAATATCTGCTTCGTTAGCAATTGCACCAACAATATGACGGACTTCGACTCCATTTTCTTTACCAATTTCGATACGATACATATCCATATCTCCTACATCGCGGCGTTCGCGACGTTTTGGTAATTCTCGATTATCACCACGTAAACGATGCTCACCACTGCAGCTATCTCGATCACGTATTTCATGAGAAGATTTAAACACTGGGTCAGGAGGAAGAATTAATGGTCGTTCGCTTTGTGCTAATTTTAATAAAGCAGTTGCAATTGTTTCCAAATCTGCACAGCTATCAGCTTGTATTTGCGCTAACAATTTCTGGTATTGATTTAAATCATTACTTTGAAGTTGCTTTTGCACTTGCTCAACAAATTTGGTTAAACGGCGTTTTTCTAGCAACTCTTTAGAAGGTAATCCCACTTCTGGAATTGTTTTTTTAATTGTTCGTTCAATATTTTTAAGTAAACGGCGCTCACGGCTATCAACAAATAAAATAGCTCGTCCTGCACGACCAGCTCGTCCTGTTCGTCCGATACGGTGTACATAAGATTCAGAATCTAAAGTAATATCGTAATTGATAACCAAACTAATACGTTCAACATCTAAGCCTCGAGCTGCAACATCAGTCGCAATTAAAATATCTAAACGACCACTACGAAGACGATCTAGTGTTTGTTCACGTAATTGTTGTGTCATATCACCATTTAATGCTGCACAACTGTAACCATGTTTCTCAAGAACTTCAGCCACTTCTAACGTTGCTGATTTTGTACGAACAAAAATAATCGCTGCATCAAAATCTTCCGCTTCTAAGAAACGAATAATAGCTTCATTTTTACGCACTCCTCGAACTAACCAGTAGCTTTGTTCGATATCAGGTGCTGTTTGATTCGTTCCCTTGATTTGTACTTCTTTAGGGTTATGCATAAATCGTTTAGTAATACGACGAATTGGAGCTGGCATAGTCGCAGAAAATAGCGCAGTTTGATGATCTTCGGGAATCGTAGCCATAATACTTTCAACATCATCAATAAAGCCCATTCTTAACATTTCATCAGCTGCATCGAGTACTAATCCTTTAAGACTAGTAAGATCCAAAGTTTTACGATTTAAATGATCAAGTAAACGGCCTGGTGTCCCCACCACAATTTGTGGACCTTGTTTCAAAGCTCGTAATTGTACGTCGTAGCGCTGCCCACCATACAGAGCAAGCACTTTTACACCTTTCATGTATTTTGAATATTCCGAACAGGCATCTGCTACTTGAATAGCTAGTTCACGTGTTGGTGCTAACACTAAAAGCTGTGGTACTTTTAGATTTGGATCTATATTCATTAAGAAAGGAATCGAAAAAGCAGCTGTTTTACCACTTCCTGTTTGAGCCATTCCCAATACATCGTGACCCTCTAATAATAAAGGAATACACTCAGATTGGATTGGTGATGGTTTGGTAAAACCAAGATCATTTAATGCATTAAGGATATCCTTGGATAATCCAAGGTCAATAAAAGAAACTTCTTTTGTCATGTAAACTCGCTTATAAAAACTAGATATATATATACTTGCTTTCTTAAAGTACTGCCTTACTACTATTTATCAATAGCTCGAATAATTGTGATTAGCTTTAACCAATCTAATAACAAATATTATTTCGTAATTTTCTAACGAAAGAAAGTATACATGAATATAATGCCAGCTCACTAAATTGAAAATTTACAACTCACTACTATAACTAACTACGAATATTGATTAAATTAGTAAAAGTTGTGAATGTTACATGGACAAATATAAAACCTGTTCCATACTCTGATCTAAATTTGGATAAAGCCGACTAATAATATCAACAAATCTTATTAAGATACTATTAATGGCAAATCAGAACTAATTTATAACAATATTTTCACTTTTAAAACTGGCATGACCCTTGTTACTTTTCTTCAAGTAACTTTACTTCATAGAGTGCCTGTTGATGTTCAACAAAGTTATAAATATTATTCGTTAAAGCATATTTAAATAACATTTTGGCACGCTCTTTATCACCTTTACTCTGGTAATACTTACCTAAGTAAAAGTATACTTCACAAAGACGCTCGGCTAATTGCCGATTATTTTCAACGCCCCGTTGAATATTTTGCATTAATTTAGATTCGGAAATTTTGCCTAAATAAAATGCAATAATGTTACTACTATAAATCGTTTTGTCATTTATCAGATTATAACGGTTTTGTAGCATATTTAAGGCTTTTTTATCATCAATCTCTTTTTCAATTAGATAAAGCCATAAAATTCTGATCGGCTCATTTATATCATATTGATAAAATTTAATTGCATCATAATCTGCTGCTTGATAATGTCCTGTACGATACAATGTAATTGCTCGATTCAAATAAGCATAAGCATAAGTAGGGTCTAATTCTAACGTTGTATTAAATGATATTAAAGCAACTTCAAAATCCCCTTCTCTTAATGCGTAAGTTCCTAGAAAATTATATACATCTGGAATTTCTGGGTTAAAACTAAGTAGATGAGAAAAATCACTTTGTGCAAACGCTTTAAAACCTAAGGAGTCATAAATAATTCCCCTCTCAAAAATAAGTTGCATCCTTGTGGTTGTATTAATATTTCTTCGAGATAACTGCTGGCTTATCTGAGCAACTCTTAATTCATTATCATAAGAAACTTGCTCAGGAATAGCTAGTATAGGTAGAGAATTAGTGCAACCTGACAAAAGTATAACAGCAAGTAGACAGCATACAATCCTCAGGTTAAACAATCTCATATTTAACTCCTAGTGAGTAATATTTTATTCTACAGAGTGCACAGCTTCCGGTAGTGTTTCTATTGCATCCTTCATACTTAATCGGATTCGTCCTTGTCTATCAATTTCCAATACTTTGACATTCACTTCTTGTCCTACCTTTAAATAATCACCGACTTTCTCAACTCGGTGATCTGCAATCTGAGAAACATGAACAAGACCTTCTTTACCACCAATAACTGATACAAATGCCCCAAAATCAACGATTCTGGTTACTTTTCCGGTATAAATCTTTCCAATTTCAACATCTGCGACTAAATTAGTGATACGATCCATTGCATCTTTAGCTTTATTGCCATCTGATGCTGCAATTTTAACAGTACCATCATCAGTGATTTCAATTGTGGTACCTGTTTCTTCGGTTAATGCTCGGATTGTTGCACCACCTTTACCAATAATATCACGAATTTTTTCTGGATTAATATTCATTGTGTAAATGCGTGGAGCAAATTCTGAAATCTCTTGGCGAGGTTTATTAATCGCCTGATCCATTACATCTAAAATATGTAAACGAGCACCTTTCGCTTGATTAAGTGCTACTTGCATAATTTCTTTAGTGATACCTTCAATTTTTATATCCATTTGCAATGCGCTTACACCTTCACGTGTACCTGCTACTTTAAAATCCATATCTCCAAGATGATCTTCATCACCTAAAATATCAGACAATACGACAAACTTATCGCCTTCCTTCACTAAACCCATTGCAATTCCTGCAACTGATGATTTAATTGGCACACCGGCAACCATAAGTGCAAGTGAAGCACCACAAACAGAAGCCATTGAAGATGAACCATTTGATTCCGTAATTTCAGAAACAACACGCACAGTATATGGAAAATCTTCTTTGCTTGGCATTACAGCTGCAACACCTCGTTTAGCCAAGCGTCCATGACCAATTTCTCGACGTTTTGGTGACCCAACCATACCTGTTTCACCTACAGAATATGGAGGAAAGTTATAATGCAGTAAGAAACGTTCTGTATATTCGCCGGTTAGTTCATCAATAATTTGTGCATCACGCTCTGTACCTAATGTGGCAGAAACTAATGCTTGGGTTTCACCACGAGTAAATAATGCGCTACCATGTGCTCTTGGTAATAAATTTGTACGTATATCTAACGCACGAATCATATCTTTTTCTCGCCCATCGATACGTGGTTCCCCAGCAATAACACGCTTACGAACAATTTGACTTTCCAACTCAACAATAATATTAATCACTTCGTTTTCATCGAGTTCGTCATTTTGTTCTTTTAGTGTAGCTAAAACTTCTTCTTTAATTAAATCAATTTTTGCATAACGTGCTTGTTTTTCAGTAATACGATAAGCTTCACCAAGGCGATCTTTAGCTAGTTCTGAAATAGCATTATATAGCGCTTCATTCTTAGCTGGTGGCACCCAATCCCACTTTTCACGATTTGCTTTAGCTACAAATTCATTAATATTGTCTATAACAACTTGTTGTTGTTCATGCCCTAAAACTACTGCAGCTAACATTTGCTCTTCTGACAATAAATCAGCTTCTGATTCCACCATTAATACAGCACTTTTAGTACCAGCAACAACCAAATCTAAACGGCTATTTTCAAGCTCCTTCACTGATGGATTTAGCACAAACTCATTATTAATCAATCCAACTCTTGCTGCCCCAATAGGGCCATGGAATGGGACTCCAGACAAACAAAGCGCAGCAGAAGCACCAATCATTGCAACTAAATCAGGACTAACATCTGGATTTACCGAAACAACTGTTGCAATAATTTGGATTTCATTAACAAATCCTTCAGGGAATAATGGGCGAAGGGGACGGTCAATTAAACGTGCAATTAGCGTTTCACCTTCACTCGGGCGACCTTCGCGTTTAAAAAAACCACCAGGAATTCGCCCAGCTGCATAAGTACGTTCTTGATAATTAACTGTTAAAGGGAAAAAGTCTTGGCCTTCCTTCACCTTTTTTTGAGCAACAACAGTTACAAATACTGCGGTATCATCCATATTTACCATGACTGCCGCCGATGCTTGACGAGCTAAAATCCCTGTTTCTAAAGTAACTGTATGACGCCCATATTGAAATTTTTGATATGTTGGATTAAACAAAATAATGCCCTCTTGTAATTTAATATGTTGAAGTTTTTAATTCGAAAGGAAGTAACAATAATTCAATTTATTGATACTCACTTCAACAGTGTGGGGAATAACCAACAAAAAGACTATTTCACTGTCACGACTAATGACAAATCTATAAATTATAGAGTTCTCATTAGTCGCGCGAAACATGAGATATAATCTTTTATTTGTTGTGTTATATAAAAGTATTAATTTTTTGAGGCTTATTGCTAGATCAAAGCCTCAATATTTTTCAAGAAAAAGAGGCCTAAGCCTCTTTTCAAGTAGATTATAATTAGCGACGTAATCCTAATTTTTGAATTAATTGATTATAACGATCAATATCTTTACGACGTAAGTAATCTAATAATTTACGGCGACTAGATACCATGCGTAATAAACCACGACGGCTGTGGTGATCTTTCTTATGTTCAGAAAAATGACCTTGCAAGTCATTAATACGTGCAGTCAAAAGAGCAACTTGAACTTCAGTTGAACCAGTGTCATTAGTACCACGACCAAATTCAGCCACGATTTTCGCTTTAGTTTCTACAGTTAGAGACATAATAAACCTCTTAAAAATTAATATAAAATATGGGATGTCCAATCTCTAATTCAGACATACCTCGGTATTCATATAATAAATATATAAACCGTCCGCAATTATACTCAAATTTAATAAAATAGCAATGTGATTCCGCTAAGCACCGAGGATTTACTTAAGTTCAAAACCATATTCTTCTTGAATAAGTTTTTTAAGTGCTTCTATATAATTTTGTGCTGAAATACTCAATTGTGCTTTTTGTGAAGTAATCCAACCAATTAATATTTTTTCTTCTACATCAAGAGGAATCGATAAAATGTCTGAGCCATTCAAATCGGTACTTAGCACACCAGTACTAATTGTATAACCATTGAGTCCATGCAATAAGTTAAATAATGTTGCTCTATCGCTAACATGTATACTTTTTTTATGATAAACCGTACTTAAAATCTCTTCTGAAAAATAAAAAGAATTATACTCTCCTTGTTCAAAAGATAGATAAGGATAATCTTCAAGATCATTTAAGGTTAATGACTTCATTGCTACTAAAGGGTGATTAGTACTAATAAATACATGGGGAGCAACCTCAAAAAGAGGGTTGAATGTTAGTCGATGCTCTTTAAGTAAACGTGAGATTACTTTTTGATTAAAATCGGTCAGATATAAAATTCCAACCTCACTGCGCAAATTTGCTACATCAGTAATAATATCATAAGTCCTTGTTTCTCTCAGCGTGAATTCATATTCATCAGTATGATTTTTTTTAATAAGGTTAACAAATGCATTAACGGCAAAGGCATAATGCTGTGTTGATATGCTGCATAATTGTTTAGAAGGCTCTTTTTTAGAATAGTGTTGTTCTAATAGTTCGGCTTGATCTAAAACTTGCTTAGCATAACCTAAAAACTCAACACCATCAGTGGAAAGAGAAACACCTTTAGATGTGCGCACAAATATTTCAATACCAAATTCATTCTCTAGCTCTTTCACTGCTGTTGATAAGCTCGGTTGCGTAATGTATAAATTTTTGGCTGCTTCATTAATCGAGCCTGAACGGGCGATTTCCAAAATATAACGTAATTGTTGAAGTTTCATAATGTCAGTTAATTGTGTAACATAAACTATTTTAGTTAACACAAATATATACTAAATAGTATTTAATTGAAGTAAATAATTGTTGTCATTTTTATACTCAATCGAATCTTTTCCTGAAAGTTTTTAACAATAATTTACTTTCTATTAAGCCCAGAAAAATGGCTGAAGAAGCTACGGACTTAATTATAAAATTATTTTAGCTATATTGGTCAAAACACAATTAATATTGAAATATAGCAAAATACTCATTATTTAACTGGTAATACACTAAAAGAAGTTTTCATAAATCAATTTGATACTCATAAGCGTTGAAACAGTAATTAGCATTGGTCTGATTAGTTTACGACCTTTAGTAATGACCATCTTAGCGCCAATCCTTGCGCCTATAAATTGACCAACTAGCATCACAAGACCAATTGACCATATCACTTCGCCCCCAACAATAAAAAACAGCAAACCAGCTAAATTTGAGGTGAAGTTTAATACTTTGGTATGAGCCGTTGCTTTGGTTAAATTAAATCCTAACAATGTAATATAGGCTAAAGCATAAAATGAACCCGCACCAGGACCAAAAAAACCATCATAAAATCCAATGCTAAAAGCGGGAATTAAAGCAAATTGGATGAGTGAAAGCCGGTTTTTACAGTCGTTTTCCCCTATGTTTTGGGAAAGTAAAAAATACATCCCGACACCAATGGTTAAGATAGGTAATAATAGTTTTAAAAAGTCAGCTTTGATATGCATCACTAATAATGAACCAACTGCTGAGCCAATAAAAGCAAAAGTAATTGCCCATTTTTGCTGTATTATATCCACCATACGCTGATGAATAAAATATAAGCTAGCAGAAAATGATCCACCACAACTTTGTAATTTATTTGTGGCCAATGCACTTGTGGGCGGCAGACCAACTGCAAGTAAAGCCGGCACGGTTAATAAGCCACCTCCCCCCGCAATTGAATCAATAAAACCAGCTAAAGTTGCAATTATGAACAGTAAAATAAACAATTCATAATTCATAACGAATTTACATCATTACATTGTGCACGATAGCGAAGATAATGGTCCATAAGTACAATAGCTACCATAGCTTCGGCTATTGGTACAGCTCGAATTCCTACACAAGGATCATGTCGACCACGAGTACTAACTTCCACTGATTCATTATAAATATTGATTGATTGACCTACTAGACCAATACTTGGTGTCGGTTTTAAAGCGATATTAGCCAAAATAGTTTGGCCCGTACTAATTCCCCCCAAAATGCCACCGGCATGATTAGAAAGAAAGCCTTGTGGCGTAATCTCATCACGATTTTCGCTACCACGCTTATTAACAACAGCAAAACCATCTCCAATTTCAACACCTTTTACTGCATTTATGCTCATTAACGCATGTGCAAGATCTGCATCAAGTTTGTCAAATACTGGTTCACCTAATCCAATAGGAACATTTTCAGCAACAATACAAACTTTAGCCCCAATCGAGTCGCCTTCTTTCTTTAAATTTCTGAGTAACTCTTCAAGTAATTCTAATTTACTTTCATCTGCACAAAAAAATGGATTATGCTCAACCTGTTGCCAATCGCTTAACTCACATTCAATATCACCCATTTGAGCTAAATAACCTCGAATTTCGATACCAAGCTTTTCACGCAAATATTTTTTAGCTATTGCGCCAGCAGCAACACGCATCGCCGTTTCACGAGCAGAAGATCTTCCACCACCTCGATAATCACGTATTCCATATTTTTTTTGATAAGTAAAATCAGCATGACTTGGTCTAAAAATATCTTTAATTTGGCTATAGTCTTGTGAACGCTGATCCATGTTTTCAATTATTAAACCAATACTCGTACCTGTTGTTATTCCATCAAAAACACCCGATAAAATTTTCACTTGGTCTGCTTCGCGGCGTTGGGTGGTATAACGTGATGAGCCAGGTCGACGACGATCGAGATCCCTTTGCATATCGGATTCCGTCAAACTTAGTCCAGGAGGTACACCATCAACAATACATCCTAAAGCAATCCCGTGTGACTCACCAAAAGTAGTCACTTTAAATAACTTTCCAATTGAGTTTCCAGCCATAATAATTTTATTCCAATTATTGAAAACAGCTTATTTAAAATAGTCATGATATTGGATGAGATTTTCAAGTGTAATTGAAAAAACACCATGCCCACCATGTTCAAAATCAATCCAATTAAAAGGAACGTTAGGGTATTGTTTTTGCAAACTTATCCAACTATTACCCACCTCACAAACTAATACTCCATTTGGAGCTAAATAATTTACTGCATCGTTTAAAATTCGTTTAACTAAATCCAATCCATCAAATCCAGCTTCTAGAGCTAATTTTGGCTCATACAAAAATTCTACAGGTAGATCACTCATGTCTTCATCATCAACATAAGGAGGATTTGAAACAATAAGGTCGTATTTTTTTGGTGGAATATCATTAAATAGATCGGACTGGATTGGTATTACTTGAAAATCCATTTCATGTAATTCGATATTTGTCTGAGCAACATCTAATGCTTCTAATGAGATATCTGTTATATCAACTTGAGCTTTGGGAAAAGCGAAAGCGCAAGCAATGCCAATACATCCACTACCTGTACATAAATCTAAAATATTTACAGGATCACTAGATAATAGTGTGCGAAATTGATTGTTAATTAATTCTCCAATTGGAGAACGGGGTATTAAAACTCGTTCATCAACATAAAAACAATGCCCACAAAACCAAGCTTGATTAATTAAATATGGAGTTGGCACCCGATCTTTAATTCGTTTTTGAATAATATCGAATAGCTGCTGCTTTTCGTTATTAGTTAAGTTTGCATTATAAAATTCTGGTGGAATAAATAACGATAGACCAAGGCTACCTAAAATAAGCTGTTTTGACTCATCAATAGGATTATCGGTACCATGCCCAAGATAAATTTCCGATTGACTAAATTGTGAAGTTGTCCAGCGTATAAAATCCTGAACAGTACATAAATTTTCCATTAGTGCTCCCAATAATCGAGGAGAAAGGAATAACTTGTCATTTCAGGTAGCTTACATATACAAGATGTATATTGCCAAAATAATATTAAAAGCTATATCTGATATTCACAGTGAACAAGATGATCCTATCATCCTTCAATGACTTAATTTTAATGGCGGTGAGGAAGGGATTCGAACCCTTGATACGTTGCCGTATACACACTTTCCAGGCGTGCTCCTTCAGCCACTCGGACACCTCACCTATTCTTTAATAGAAGACTGCATACTATAATGATCATAAGATAATTAATCAAGTATTTTAATTGGTACAAACAATAATACCAAAAGCCGCAATAATACCTAATATAACCAGTACTGAAATTAATGCATATTTTAGATCTATATTCATATCTGTATCTCCACTCATTTTACTGGTTTAGCTTAAGTAACCTATTTAACTGACGCATTAAATGAAGTTATAGCATTATCTATTTATTGATTTTTCATACCCAAATATTTAGGTGCAAAATCAAGTAACATTTCAACTGCTTCATCTAAATAGGCATCTGGTCGCTTATAGTTTTTAGGAAGATCATCCATTTTAGCAATTATAGGAAGACCTGCTCTACTTAAGCGCTCATTGATTCTTTTCAAATCACGATCTTCATTGCTTTTTTGCTCTGCTTCGCGCTCTATTTTATTTAAAGACACACTATATTGGGCTTCTGTTTTATCATTAAATTGTTTGATATCTTCTCCAATATAGGTAAACTCAGGATTTTTTGCAATTCGTACCAAATGCTGAGATTTTAGCTCTGATAAAAATGGCTTTATATTTGCAATAATAGAATATTTTGCTGGCTGTATTTTATCCCATGGCATTGCGTTATCTAAAAACCTTTCACCAGTTTCATCTATATATTTGGTGTTGATCATTTCAATATCTGGCTCTACGCCTTTAAGTTGAGTACTACCGCCATTAATGCGATAAAACTTTTGAACCGTATATTGAACACCACCGAGCTCTGGCCAATTAGGATGTAATCTCGCATCTACTGGATAAGCAATATTCCGAGATGTTTGTACTGTACCTTTACCATAAGTGGTTTCGCCAACGATTAATGCTCGACCATAATCTTGCATAGCAGCCGAAAATATTTCAGAAGCCGATGCGCTGTAATGATTAATCAAGACAACAATTGGACCAAAATATTTTATTCCTTTCTTTTTGTCATCATAAATAGTCACTTTTTGTAGATTATCACGAACTTGAACAACAGGTCCTGAGTCAATAAATAATCCAGTTAAAGTAATTACTTCAGCCAATGAACCCCCACCATTATCTCGTAAATCGATAACAAGACCTTTTAAATTATCTTTATTAGCTTGCGTCAATAATGAATTAACTTTTTCTGTTAGTCCTATGTAAAAGCTAGGAATTTCAATAACCCCAACTTTTCCTCTAATATTATCAATAATAGTTAATTTTGCTTCACGATCTTCAAAATGAATTTTATCACGAGTAATTTCTACAACTTTAGGTTTACTATTGTTACCAGCTGGTAAAATTTCCAATTTAACTACCGTGCCTTTTGGTCCACGAATTTTGTCAACAATATCATCTAAACGCCAACCAATAACATCTTCAATAGGCGTATTACTTTGTCCCACGCCAATAATTTTATCCCCTACAGCTAATAGTTTACTCTTTTCGGCAGGACCACCTGTTACAAAAGACATAATTTCTGTGTAATCTTCCTGTTGGCTTAGTGTGGCACCAATACCTTCCATTGATAAACTCATTTCTGAATCAAAATCACGTTTTTTACGTGGTGCTAAATAGCTTGTATGTGGATCAATTTCTCTAGCAAAAGCATTCATAAATATTTGAAATGCATCTTCATTTTTTGATTGAATTAATGTTTTTAATACTCGAGTATAACGTTTAGTCAAAATGTCTCGAATTTCTTTTTCGCTTTTTCCAGACAGTGACAAATTTAACTCATCATATTTCACGCGTTTATTCCAATAAGTATCGAGCTCTTTTTCAGTTGTTGCCCATGAAATATCATCTCGTTTAAAATTGATACTTTCTTTCACCGAAAAATCCATAGGTTTTTGTAAAACTTCAAGCGCGAATTTATATCGATTGTATCTTTTTTGAATTGAAAGATTATAAATATCGTAAGCGGTGGTTAAATTGCCGTTTAACAATTCTTCCCCTAAATACTCTTGCTTACCTCGAAAACTATCAATATCACTTTGTATAAAGTAAGTCTTGCTTCCATCTAATAATTTAAAGTAACGATCAAAGATTTTAGCTGAAAATGCACCATCTAATTGGAAATTACGATAATGTGATTGCGTAAAATAGTTTGTTACGCGATTGGTAACAATTTGATGAATCTGATCTTGTTTTAATATTGGTAATTGTTCTATTGAAGGCGTTTTGGCCTGAGCACCTTGGCTAACAATAAACAATACAAAACTTAATTTAATTATTCCTTTTAATAATTTATTCATTTGTATTCTCTATTTATTAATAATATGCTCAGGTTTAACTGTTAATTCCATTCCAGAGCCGACTTTTACCTTTATATGCTCTTTTTCTATTTTTAGAATCTGGACTGTTAGTAGTTTTCTACCTAAAATTACTTTAACAAAATCACCAATTTGTAGGATTTTAGCGTTATTTTTAGCTTTTCTTAATGGTGAGCGAGCTGTTTTGCGTTTCTCTTTTGCTTGCTCTTTTAAACGCTCTTTAACCTTCTCTTTACTTTCTTTAAGCTGCTGTTGAGCATATTCCATTTGCTCTTGGGTAATTAACTCTCCCTCATTCCCATCTAAATCAACACGATGCAAACCAACTTTTATACTATATAAATAACGCCAACTCATTGTATAAGTACGTAATGCAACTCGAAGTTTTGTTTTACTTAATTCTGCTTTCCCGTTTAAACGAGAAAGAATATCTTGAAAAATACCAATCTTTAATGGTTTAACTTCCCCTTCAATAGCGAAACAATTAGGAAATTGTTGAGCTAAATAAGCAATAATTTCTTTACTATTTGTTAATTGAAACTGGTTTTCCATTCGTTTTTCCGTCGTGGCTAAAATTTTATAGCGCTAAAGTATAGCGTAGCTTTCACAATAACACTAATTATCTTTTATTTTTTGTTTATAAAAGTAATAAAATCATTAACACTGTTTTGCATTAACAATTAAGTAATTATTAATTGCTCAATAGCCGATATAACATAACTTATTATTTCTTATTTAATAAATAATAATTTTTACTATAAAAAGCAAACTACCAATATAATATTCAGAAGTTTTAGCTTCATCGCTAGTACATTTGCAAAATGTTCAATTTTCAGTTCTTGTTTTTCAATCGATACTTCATATTATCGTAATTATCCCTAAATAGTTGACAGTTCTTTGTACTATAATCATCTTCTCATTTTAATTGCTCCACTTTTCAAACAATAAAAAATTTTTGAGAAATTAAGGAAATGTCAATACACTCATTAAGTGACCAATTATTGTAATTAACCAATTTTAATACTAAAATTGGCTAATTTAGTAATTTTGAAGCTTATCATATATAAAATAATTAATAAATTGACGAAGAAACGGCATAGTTTTAACTACTCCCAATAATAAGGTTCTGATTCGGTAGCTTTTAGAAACTGCGTTTGTTGAACTATATACGAAAAAAGAATTTTTTATTTCATTATACTTTGATTTAGATACTTCAAAAATTTGACTAAGTGATTATATCAATACAGTAACAAAACAAATTATCAAGAAGATAATTGATATATGAAGCGCAATAAGCCCATGAATAATAGGAAAATTTTAGCCGCTCAATTTATTCTAATAGAAATATAATGCGGCATCATCAAAGGTAGACTAGATCTTTTAATTTTCATAAGAAATATTTTGATTAATTCTTATTGCTGTGGTCTATTAAGTTTTACTGATAATGCAAAAAATAGTTTTTAGACTTACTGTATATTTTATCGTTCGTAGATTACACATACCCTTTAAATTAAAATACAATTCTGGACAAAATAATTCATTTCGTTATACTTATTAATGAAATTAACCAGACAATCGCTGCTTTGTTGTTGTCCTTGTGAAAATAGTGAAATAAACAAAGGGGAGGAAAGTCCGGGCTCCATAGGGCAGAGTGCCAGGTAACGCCTGGGAAGTTTTTGCGATAGCGAAAATTTACGACTAGTGCAACAGAAAGTATACCGCCGATGGCTTATTTATAAGATCAGGTAAGGGTGAAAGGGTGTGGTAAGAGCGCACCGCGTAACTGGTAACAGTTGCGGCACGGTAAACTCCACTCGGAGCAAGGTCAAATAGGGATTCATTAACGCGGCCCGCGTTGAATCCGGGTAGACTGCTTGAGCTAATGCGTGAGCATTAGCCTAGAGGAATGATTGTCCACGACAGAACCCGGCTTATCGGTTAATTTCACTTTTCTATTTTTTTTCTATTATTAATTGATGTGACTTTAGATTGTTTTTTATTAGCTAATGAACGTTTGACAGCAAGCCAAATTGAAAAAAGTAATCCTAAAACTAATAAAAACACAGGAATTATCATCAATAATGACATAATTTGTTTTTCATAAGTCTTGAAAATTGGCGATAAGCCAAATAGGTAACCTAAAGTGACAATTAAAAAGATCCATAATGTCGCACTCACCCAATTATAAATATGAAATTTTCGACTGTGTAGCCCTGATAAGCCAGCCATCATTGGCATTAATGTACGGACAAAAGCAATAAATCTCCCAATAAATAGTGCTTGTAACCCATATTTATGGAATAATAGTTCTGTTTTATGATGATATTTTTCGGGTAAATTCGCCATCCAACCTTTTACTATTTTCGTATTACCAAGCCACAACCCTTGAGCATACCCTAACCAAGTTCCCAGAGCAGCACCAGCAATTAAAATCACATTAATTAGACCGAAATGGAAGACATCTAGACTAATTAACACTCCTGTTAAAAACAGTAAACTATCACCTGGTAAGAAAGCTGCTGGCAAAAGACCATTTTCTAACAAAATGATCACAAATAACATGCCATATAATGACCATAAAACATTAGGGTTTGAGAGTGTTGCTATGTCCATATTAACAAACGCTTGATAAAGTGTAATGATTGTTTCCATTTATTTTGATATCCCACTATGTATTTTTATTATTAGTTAATAATACCACCAACCGTCAAATTATCCACTTTTAAAGTAGGTTGCCCAACTCCTACTGGTATACTTTGCCCTGCTTTACCACAAACACCTATGCCTGGATCTAATTCAAGATCATTGCCCACCATTGATATTTGTTGCATAGTTTCAATACCTGAACCAATCAATGTTGCGCCTTTAACTGGTTTAGTTACTTTGCCTTTTTCAATTAAATAGGCTTCGGATGCAGAGAAGACAAATTTGCCAGATGTGATATCCACTTGCCCACCGGCAAAATTAGGTGCATAAAGTCCATACTCAACACTGCTAATAATATCATCAAAACTTGAATTTCCATGCAACATATAGGTATTTGTCATTCTGGGCATAGGTAAACATGCATACCCTTCACGACGCCCATTGCCAGTTGAATGTGTATTCATCAATTTAGCATTCAGTTTATCAAACATATACCCCTTAAGAATGCCATTTTCAATGAGCACTGTTTTTTGACTTTGTGTGCCTTCATCATCAATAGTGAGAGAGCCACGAAGATTACTAATCGTACCATCATCTACAATAGTGCAAAGTTCTGAAGTAACTTTTTCTCCTATTTTCCCTGAAAAAACAGAACTATTTTTGCGATTAAAATCGCCTTCTAAACCATGCCCTACCGCTTCATGTAATAATACACCAGGCCAACCCGCGCCTAAAATAACTGGCATTGAACCTGCAGGTGCTGGTATAGCTGATAATGAAATCAGTGCTTGTTTTACAGCATCACGAGTATAGCTATCAGCATAACTTTCTGCCGTTTTAGGATTTTTCATTAAAAAGTAATCGTAGCTAAAACGTCCCCCGCCGCCACTATTACCTCGTTCACGTATACCATCTTGTTCAACAATAACAGAAATAGATAAACGCACTAATGGTCTAATATCTGCACACAATGTTCCATCAGTCCCTGCTATTAATATATCTTCATAGCTACCAGTCAAACTAGCTGAAACCTCAATAACTCGTGAATCGATTGAACGGGCTAATTGATCTATTTGCCTTAATAACGCAATTTTCTGTTCTTGAGAAAATGAATTAATCGGGTTTAATGATTGATATATTGGCGTTACATCTATTGTTTTTAATGGCGTAATAGCCATTGGCGTTTTTAGTTTAGTAATAGAATTAGCTGCCAGTACACTTTGTTCCAAACGTTTTAAAGAAAGCTGATCAGTATAAGCGAAACCTGTTTTTTCCCCAATAATAGCTCTCGCACCTACCCCTTGATCACGATGAAAAGTAGCATTTTTAATAATGCCATCTTCAAGCGACCAACTTTCATAGTATCCTGATAAAAAATATAAATCACCATAATCAATTTGCCTCGAACTCAGTATATCCAATAAACGAAATATATCTTGTTGGCTTAGATTATTCGGATTAAGTAGTCGTTCACTAACTTGAGTTACTATCATAAATTCCTTCAATTTAAATTTTTAGACTAACCAAATAGTTATAATTATTAATACATTACTTAAAATAAACAATAATCTTTGTTTTATTTATTAGCAGTCATCAGTTTTAATATAATTAATTTATAACTTAAAAACATACAAAAATTTATCTTATTAAATTAATACAACATCATATTGTTCTTGAATATAAAGTGGCTCTACTTTTACTTCAACATGTTTACCAACAAATACTTCAACCTCTGCTAAAGCATGTGATTCATCACTGGTTAAGGCATTTACAACAGCAGCAGAAGCATAAACCAAAAAGTATTCGGAACGATGAGCTTTATGAACACGGACTATTTCACGTAAAATTTCGTTACAAATTGTTTCAACCGATTTAACCATCCCGCGGCCTTTACATGCTGGACATTCCTCACACAAAATATGTCCAATACTTTCCCTTGTTCGTTTACGTGTCATTTCAACCAGTCCTAGGGTTGAAAATGAGTTAATGGTGGTTCTAACTCTATCTTTTGATAAAAAATCCTGTAGTGATTGCAATACACGTTCGCGGTGCAAATCTTCTTGCATATCAATAAAATCAATAATAATAATTCCGCCCAAATTACGTAAACGTAGCTGCCGCGCAATAGCTATCGTTGCTTCAATATTGGTATTAAAAATCGTCTCTTCTAAATTTCGATGACCAACAAATGCCCCTGTATTAATATCAATTGTTGTCATAGCTTCAGTTTGGTCGATAATTAAATAGCCACCTGATTTTAATTTTACTTTACGATCAAGTGCTCGTTGAATTTCGTTTTCTGTATCATAAAGATCAAATATCGGAGCGCTACCACAATAATGCGATAATTTACTAGTCACTTCAGGCATGAATTCTTTCGTAAATTCCAATAAGAGATCATAAGTAAGTTTTGAGTCAACCAAAATTCGTTCTATTGGATCACCAACAAAATCACGCAATACTCTTTGAGATAATTGCAACTCACCATAAACCAAGTTTTTGCTAGTTGGGCGTGCCATACGCTGCTGTATCTTAGCCCAAAGGCGTTTTAAAAAATTAGCATCCTGTTCTAACTCATGCGCACTTGCACCTTCCGCTGCGGTTCTAACAATAAACCCACCTTCTTCTGTCACATATTGCTCGACAGTTCTTTTAAGTCTTTCGCGTTCTTCTTCACTTTCAATACGTTGTGATGTCGCAACATGAGCTGAGTTAGGGCCAGGCATAAATACAAGATAACGTGATGGCAAAGTAATATCCGTAGTTAATCTTGCCCCTTTTGTTCCTAATGGATCTTTAACGACTTGTACCATTAAGTCTTGACCTTGACGGACAAGTTCAGAAATATCTTTAACTTGAAATTGCTCTTGTTCACTATCCGATACACATTCTGTATGTGGCATAATATCTGATGCATGTAGAAAAGCAGCTTTTTCCAAACCAATATCAACAAATGCAGCCTGCATACCTGGTAAAATACGGATAACTTTTCCTTTATATATATTACCTACAATCCCTCTGCGTGACTCACGATCAACATGGATCTCTTGTAATACACCATCTTCAACATAAGCAACTCGCGTTTCAGAAGGTGTTACATTCATTAATAATTCAACAGTCATAAACTTTCCTTTAATTAATCACAAAGCTCCGTCTTATTAGTCGCAATAATAGATAAAATACTATCCATAATATACCATCAACACAGCTTGATAGTAGAATTAAAGGAGATATGGTAATGGTATGATATATAATTGCTTGAAATAAAAAAACCAATAAGTTATAACACAACAATACGCCAAATATAATGAACGACTGCTGCCATAAAGCTAAATTGCGTATCAATTGAAATTTGAAAATTAGTAAAAAGGCAATAACCGAAAAAATAAAAGCATGTATACCCAATATTGTTCCTGAACATAAATCAATTATAGTTCCAAATATAAAAGCTGTACCTATTCCCACACGATGAGGAAGGGCAATTAACCAATAAGCTAAGATCAACATAAAAAAATGTGGTTTAACCATATTGTAAGTTGGTGACCATGGTATAATTTGAGCAAATAATCCTAATAATAATGTTACCCAAATAATGAAGACACCTCTACGGTCTCTCATGTTGTACTCCTTGATCTATTCCTAACAATAATAAATAACGTAGTCGTTTTAAGTCTGCTGTAGGTGTTGCTGAAATAAGTGGCGAAGAATCACTAATATCAATTTTTACCGAACTAACTATCGCAACAGGATACCCCTCAGGAAACCGTCCATCCAGTCCAGAAGTAACAAGAACATCACCAACTTTGACATCAACATTATTTGGCAAAAAATCGAGCGTTAAATCGTTATTACAACCATTACCAACAGCAACCATTGATATATCATTTCTTTGCACTTGTACAGGTATTGCATGTTGATAATCACAAATTAGGATTGCTCTACTTGTATTTTGTGCTGTTTCATAAATTTGTCCAACAATACCCTTTTCATCAATCACGGGTTGACCGACATAAACGCCATCATGTTTTCCTTTATTAATGACAATTTGATAAATGTAAGGATCTGTATCTGTTAATAAAACTTGTGCAACTCTTTTAGGCTCTTTTATGTGTATCGGAGAACCAAGCAATTCTCTGAGTCTATTATTTTCATGCCTTAAATGTTCCAATAATAAAAGATCAACTTTTTTATTCAATAATTCTTCATGCAGCTTCTCATTTTCATTTGCTAATGCTTCTCTAGTTTTTGACATTTCGTAAAGCGAATCAAACGATGCTCGAGGCGCATTTGAAATATTGTAAAGTGGCGAAACAATAGTATCTAAATAATAACGAACTTCTTTGAAAGGTTGGTAGCTTACGTCTAAAACAATTAAAACGGAAGCAAGAGTCAAAGAAGCTAATAATTGCACGCTAAGAGGGGATCGTTTAGAAAAAAGTAATTTCATTGCTCAATACTTTACCTGCTATATATTCAAGTTTTATATATAATGATATGAGTCCGCCGGCTACTGCGGCGGAAAAGATAATTAAGATGCTTAGCTATTAAGCATTTTATTATTTAATTGAAAGCAAAATGATAATACATTAATACATATAGTTTTTACTCTTCACTAAACAGATCACCACCATGCATATCAACCATATCCAGAGCTTTACCTCCGCCTCTAGCAACGCATGTCAATGGATCTTCAGCAACAACCACATGAATACCTGTTTCTGCAGATAATAGTTTATCAATATTACGTAATAATGCGCCACCGCCTGTTAAAACCATACCATGTTCTGAAATATCGGAAGCAAGCTCCGGTGGACATTGTTCTAACGCAACTTTGACCGCACTAACAATACCACTAAGTGGTTCTTGCAATGCTTCTAAGATTTCATTCGAGTTTAGAGTAAAACTACGCGGAACACCTTCAGCCAAATTGCGACCTCTAACTTCAATTTCAAGAACTTCGTCACCTGGATAAGCACTACCAATAAAGTGTTTAATTTTCTCTGCCGTTGCCTCACCAATTAAAGCACCATAATTGCGGCGAACATAATTGATAATTGCTTCATCAAATCGATCACCGCCAATACGCGCAGAGGCAGAATAAACAACGCCATTTAAAGAAATAACAGCAACTTCAGTGGTCCCACCACCAATATCAACGACCATTGAACCTGTTGGTGAAGACACTGGCAAATCAGCACCAATCGCAGCGGCCATAGGCTCTTCAATTAAATATACTTCACGTGCCCCAGCGCCTAATGCTGATTCACGAATAGCTCTACGCTCCACTTGTGTAGCGCCAACTGGCACACATACAAGTACACGGGGACTTGGTCTTAAAAAACTGTGACTATGAACTTGGCGAATAAAATGCTGTAACATTTTTTCAGTAACAGAAAAATCAGCAATAACACCATCTTTCATCGGTCTTATTGCAGCTATATTACCGGGAGTTCGCCCAAGCATTTGTTTCGCAGCATGACCAACAGCAGCAACACTTTTAGGTGTCCCTGAACGATCTTGGCGAATGGCCACAACAGAAGGTTCATTTAGTACAATACCTTGCCCTTTTACGTAAATAAGAGTATTGGCTGTACCTAAATCGATCGATAAATCATTTGAAAACAAGCCGCGAACTTTTTTGAACATAATAAAAACTTTTCCTAGAATTAATCTTAACTTAAGTATATTTAAATATGATGAAGTTAACTATGATATAAATATATATTTATATTTTAAATTGAGAAAATAACATACTTGCTTATTGTGTTTACTCCATAGCTGCCCCAATAATAATTGAGATTTACTATTCTATTGTATCGCAATTATAAAATAATACCTAGAAAATAGTATAAAAACAGATCGTAAAATAGATATATAATGACAAATTGTGTTTTACAGTGTATCCTTCCGCGTTAATGTTAAGTTACAGCCTTATTTTCTTTTTAAAAGGTTACTTTTAAAATATTAAGGTTACATTAAATAATTGTTACTTATATTAAATAAAATGGTGTAATTCATGGATATACGCAAAATTAAAAAATTAATTGAATTAGTTGAAGAGTCAGGTATTTCAGAACTTGAAATCTCTGAAGGTGAAGAATCAGTTAGAATTAATCGTTCTGTACCTGCTACAAATCATTCAGCGCCAGTACAAAACTTTCATATTCCTCAAGCTGCTCCAGTTGTTGTAACACCAACCACTTCAATTGAAGAAGTAGATAATGAGGCTGCATCAGTTAATATTTCAGGTACAACAATAAAATCACCAATGGTTGGAACGTTTTATCGTACTCCTAGTCCTGAATCAAAAGCTTTTGTAGAAGTTGGTCAAACAGTAAATATTGGCGATGTACTTTGCATTGTTGAAGCTATGAAAATGATGAATCAAATTGAATCTGAAAAAGCAGGTATTATCAAAGCCATTTTAGTTGAAAATGGTCAACCAGTAGAATTCGATCAACCATTATTCATAATCGAATAATATGAATTCATTCATTAATTTATAAAATTAAGAGATCGAATATGCTGGATAAAATTCTTATTGCTAACCGTGGTGAAATTGCGCTACGTATCTTACGAGCATGTAAAGAACTTGGAATTAAAACTGTCGCTGTTCATTCTTCGGCAGATAAAGATTTGAAACATGTGTTACTTGCAGATGAAACAGTCTGTATTGGTCCAGCAGCCTCTGCCAAAAGTTACTTGAATATCCCAGCATTAATATCCGCTGCCGAAGTAACTGGAGCTGCTGCTATTCACCCTGGATACGGTTTCTTGTCTGAAAATGCAGATTTTGCAGAACAAGTTGAGCGTTCTGGTTTTATTTTTGTTGGTCCAAAACCTGATACTATCCGTTTAATGGGAGATAAAGTATCAGCAATTCATGCTATGAAAAAAGCAGGTGTCCCTTGTGTGCCTGGCTCAGATGGTCCATTAAGTAGTAATATAGAGACGAACAAACAGATAGCGAAGCAAATTGGCTATCCTGTTATTATTAAAGCTTCTGGTGGCGGTGGTGGCCGTGGTATGCGCATTGTTCGAGAAGAAAAGGATCTTGAACAATCAATAAAAATGACCAAACTTGAAGCTAAGACAGCATTTAATAATGACATGGTTTACATGGAAAAATTCCTTGAAAACCCACGGCATATCGAAATTCAAGTCCTTTCCGATGGTCAAGGTCATGCAGTTTATTTAGCCGAACGTGATTGCTCAATGCAGCGGCGTCATCAAAAAGTAGTTGAAGAAGCGCCAGCTGTTGGCATTACACCTAAAATGCGCAAATTTATTGGTGAGCGCTGTGTAAATGCCTGTATTGAAATAGGTTATCGTGGTGCAGGTACATTTGAATTTTTATTTGAAAACGGCGAATTTTATTTCATTGAAATGAACACCCGTATTCAGGTAGAACATCCTGTTACCGAAATGATTACAGGTGTAGATTTAATTAGAGAGCAAATTCTAATTGCAGCAGGAAAACCACTTTCTATTAAACAAAAAGACATTGAAATTAAAGGTCATGCAATTGAATGCAGGATTAATGCCGAAGATCCTAAAACATTTATGCCATCACCTGGAAAGATTACCCGTTTTCATGCACCAGGTGGGTTCGGTATTCGTTGGGAATCACATATTTATGCCGGTTATACAGTACCGCCATATTATGATTCAATGATAGGTAAACTAATAGCTTATGGGGAAACGCGAGAAGTAGCTATAGCACGGATGAAAAATGCATTAGCAGAATTAGTTATTGACGGTATCAAAACCAATATCGACCTTCATATCGAAATTATGAATGATAAAAGCTTCCAAAAAGGTGGCACAAATATCCACTATTTAGAAAAAAAATTAGGTATTTATTAATAATATAGTTCTTGAGTTCTATTTATAAACTATTATATTATTTTAATTTTTATTACAACAATTATTATATTGATAACACACAACCAGTCATTCCCGCCGACTATAATCGGCGGCGTTATTTCTGGTTGTTAATTTCGTAATCCTTTTCCTCTTTCAATTAATCGCCACACCATGACATACAACGCTATTACAAACAAAATAAGCATTGAAAAAGTGATCCAAAGTGAAACATCAGTTATGCCTAAAAAACCATAACGAAATCCATTAATCATATAAACAATGGGATTAAATTTGGATACCCATTGCCAAAAAGTTGGTAGCATAGTGATTGAATAAAACACACCTCCCAAATAAGTTAATGGCGTTAATACGAATGTGGGAATAATACTAATATCATCGAAAGTTTTAGCATATACCGCATTTAATAAACCTGCTAATGAAAACAGAATTGAAGTTAATAACAATGTGTAACCGACGAAAAACCATGAGTAGACTTGATAATTAACAAAAAATAGCGATACAATTGTGACTAATATTCCCGTTAAAATACCGCGTATCACCCCTCCCCCAACAAACCCACAAATTATGATGTGTGTAGGCACAGGAGCTACTAATAACTCTTCTATATTCCGCTGAAATTTGGCACTGAAAAAGGATGAACAAACATTTGTGTAGGAGTTAGTAATTACCGACATCATGATTAATCCTGGTACAATAAAAGCCATATAACTATAGCCCCCCATATTACCTACACGTGAACCAATTAAATTCCCAAAAATAATAAAATAAAGAGACATCGTAATCACAGGTGGAATCATTGTTTGGATCCAAATTCTTAAAAATCGAACTACCTCTTTACGCCAAATACTTTTTAAGGCTATCCAATATAAATTATTCATTATTCACTCCTTGCTTTTGTGTATCATTACGCAGTAATTCAACAAATAATTCTTCCAGCCTATTAGCTTTATTTCGCATACTTATCACTTTGATTTGCTGTTGATTAAGCTGTTCAAATAACTGGTTTAAACCATATTGTTTATCAAATTTAACCTCTAACATTCCCGGCTCGATATCTAAAAATGAATATCCTTTTAATGCAATAGGTGTAGATGTTGGTAAATAATCAATAATAATTGTTTCAGATTGACTATTAGCTAGTAAATCACGCATTGATGAATTAGCAATAAGCTCACCACGTTGAATAATACCGATATGCCTACATAAAATCTCGGCTTCTTCTAAATAATGTGTAGTTAAAATAATGGTAATTCCTTGACGGTTTATTTCATGAAGAAAATTATGCATAGAACGACGTAATTCAATATCAACACCTGCGGTAGGTTCATCTAAAATTAATAATTTAGGCTCATGGACAAGTGCCCTTGCTATCATTAACCTTCTTTTCATACCACCTGATAACATACCTGCTCGGCTATAGCGCTTATTCCATAAATCTAAAATACGTAAATATTTTTCAGCTCGCTCTAATGCCAACTTCCGTGGTAATCCATAATAACCACCTTGATTAGCAACGATTTGAAGCACTCCTTCAAATTGGTTAAAATTAAAATCTTGTGGAACCAAACCAATCTGCCTTTTAGCATTCACTACGTCGCTATCTAAATCGTATCCAAAAATTTTAACTGTTCCTGATGTTTTGGTGACTAACGAACTAATAATACCAATAGTTGTTGATTTACCGGCCCCATTAGGCCCAAGCAATGCATAAAAATCCCCTGCTTGCACTGTTAAATTAATACCTTTTAAAGCTTCTACACCATTTTTATAAATTTTTTTGAGCCCAGTTAGCTCAAGTGCAGGAATAGATGACATGAATAAATCCTAAGTGAATAAATTATGATTAAAGAGATATAAGATCATATTTGATGAAATTTAATATTGACAATATAATCAATTATTGTAAAGGTATTTTTAGTATTATTTAATGTTGATATTAAGATAAAACATGATTCAATGCCTAAATTATAATTATTTAAGCAACGATTAAACTTTGCAAAAGTTTTATTATAATTAGGTTCACCAGTAATTTTATTTTAAATTGATTTGAATACTCCCTTCATTAAGGAATAGATATTATGTTTAAAATTGGGTTAATTTCTGTATCGGATAGAGCTTCAAGTGGCATCTATAAAGACGAAGGCATTCCCACTTTAGCTTCATGGCTAAAAAAATCAATAAAAACACCTTTTGAAACTATCGATCGCGTGATTCCTGATGAACAATCAATTATTAAACAAACCTTATGTGAATTAGTTGATAAGTTAAATTGTAATTTAATTTTAACAACGGGGGGGACAGGTCCAGCTCTCAGAGATGTCACGCCAGATGCAACACTTGCAATAGCGGATCGTATTATGCCAGGCTTTGGTGAGCAAATGCGTCAGATTAGTTTGCATTTTGTACCAACTGCCATCTTGTCTCGACAAGTGGGTGTGATTCGCAAAAAATGTTTAATTTTAAATTTACCAGGTAGACCCAAATCCATTCAAGAAACCTTAGAAGGTGTTAAAGACTCCCAAGGCAATGTGATTGTAAATGGTATTTTTGCTAGTATTCCTTATTGTATACAGCTTTTAGAAGGACCTTATATTGAAACCCATGAATTAATAGTCAAATCTTTTCGTCCTAAAGATGCATTTAAATCAAATGCTTAATATTATGCAAATTTAATGGATAATTATTTAACTAATATTAATAATTTTAGATTGTCCCATTAAAAATGACAATTAACTAGTTAAAAAATATTTATAATTGGTATCAATCGAAATTATGATTAATAAATGCCAAACATAATATAAAAATATTTTCATCTAAATAGAAATAAACTCAATCTGAAGGAACATTATGAAACAAGATGCTCTCACTAAAACATTTAAAGAGATGCTTAGCCAAGAAAAGTTCAGCTCACAAGTCGAAATAGTGCAAGCACTGCAAGAACAGGGATTTGATAATATAAATCAATCTAAAATATCGAGAATGTTAACTAAATTTGGGGCAGTTAGAACTCGTAATGCAAAGTCTGAAATGGTCTATTGTTTGCCAGCTGAAATGAGTGTACCGACCACAAGTAGCCCATTAAAAAACTTAGTTCTTGATATTGATTATAACAGTTCAATGGTTGTTATTCATACTAGCCCAGGAGCAGCTCAACTTATTGCGAGATTACTTGACTCGATTGGTAAAGCCGAAGGAATTTTAGGTTCAATTGCTGGTGATGATACAATTTTTAGTACACCCACTAAAGGCTGTACAGTTAAAAAATTGTATCAAATTATTCTAGAATTATTTGAACAAGAATTGTAATCCCACTTAACTTAAATTTTAGTGAATAAGTAATTTTTTCATATTTAACATATTGACACAATTTACAAAATCGTTAATTCTATATAGCAATGATTTTGTAACTTAAGTTACAAGAACGAAGAGGCGCATTACTCAGGCGAATTATTTTAGGGACTGGAACCGTTGAAAATAATTGAGGGGATGTAATGCCGAGGTTTGTTTGATAATCCAGAAATCAATCAAATCAACTGCAAGGGCTGAATCCCTTGGGTTGTCACCATACCAGGTGGAGCGCTTCATGGTTTGTACTTCTTTGCTTTAATTGTAAATAGGACATTACCTCGCTCTATCTCTTTTAAAAATAAAAAATTTTTAATATGAGGAATCCATGGAAACATCATTTGTAATTGCTAAATTTGGAGGTACTAGTGTTGCTAATTACCAAGCAATGGTAAATAGTGCTAATATCGTCATCACAAATCCCAAAATTAAAGTCGTTGTATTATCTGCATCGGCTGGTATTACCAATTTACTCATTGCATTAGCTGAAGGTCGGGATGCAGAGGTAAGAGCACAACATATTGCTAAAATTCAAGCTATCCAATACGGAATTTTAGAACAACTACCTGAAAACCCAAATCTGCGTGCAGAAATAGACCAGATTATCCTAAATATTGCCTCTTTATCCGAGGCTGCCAGTTTGGCTACATCATTAGCACTGACCGATGAGTTAGTCAGCTACGGTGAAATTATGTCTTCAAAACTTTTTGTTGAGATATTAAAAGAAAAGCAAAAAAATATATTATGGTTTGATGTCCGCAAAGTGATGCGTACAGATGATAAATTTGGTAAAGCGACTCCCAAAATAGAAGAAATCAAACAACTTTGTTGCGCACATTTAAAATCATTAAATAATAATTCTATTATTGTCACTCAAGGTTTTATTGGTTGTGAAAGCTCAGGCAAAACCACCACTTTGGGTCGTGGCGGCAGTGATTATACCGCAGCTTTATTAGGCGAAGCATTAAATGCTACACAAATTGATATTTGGACTGATGTTGCAGGTATTTATACTACTGATCCTCGCATTACTCCTGCAGCAAAACGAATTGATGAAATTTCCTTTGCTGAAGCTGCTGAAATGGCTACTTTTGGAGCAAAAGTGTTGCATCCTGCAACCCTTGTTCCTGCTGTACGGAGTAATATTCCAGTGTTTGTTGGTTCAAGCAAAGAACCACAAGTTGGTGGCACAATTGTCTATAATACTCATAGTATAAAAGCTGAATTACCATCATTTAGAGCGTTAGCCTTACGCCGTAAACAAACATTATTAACAATTACTAGTTTAAATATGCTGCATGCACAAGGCTTTTTAGCTAATGTATTTACAATACTTGCTAAACATAACATTTCAGTTGATTTAGTGACAACATCAGAAGTCAGCATAGCACTTACTATTGATACCACCGGCACCTACACCAATGGTACCAGCTTATTAACCAAAGCACTATTTGATGAACTATCTACCGTTTGCCATGTTGATGTTGAAGAGGATTTAGCATTAATTGCAATTATTGGTAATAATTTAACTTCAACTAAAGGCATAGTTAAAGAAGTTTTTGGCGCACTAGATGATTTTGTTATCAGGCTTTGTTGCTATGGTGCAAGCACTCATAATCTCTGTTTATTATCAAAAAGTCATGATGCTGAAGAAATTATTAAAATTCTGCATAGAACAATATTTGAATAATTGCCTTTAGAGGGAGTTAAATCTTCCTCTATTTTCTTAACTAATCTACATTTTAAATCGATTAAAAAATAAATTGTAAAGCACCATAAAATATCTAAACATTTACCAAAAAAAATTATAAAATAGTAATCATTATATGAATTACAATTTGTTCGTTACGTTCATATAACTATACTTAATTTTCAATTATTTGTCTTTTTTATATAGTTTCACTAACAGCAATTTATACGTTTCAAAAGTTGTGTTAATTTTTACTTATTAAAGCTAATCAGCAAGATAATATTAAACTTAATCAAATAAAGGAAAATTATCATGGGTATTTTAAGTTGGATTATTCTAGGATTAATTGCCGGTTGGATTGCCAAATTTTTTATGCCTCTAGGAAGTGTTGGTGTGGTAAAAACAATTCTACTTGGTATTGCTGGAGCATTAGTTGGCGGTTATATAAGTACTTTTTTAGGTTGGGGAACTGTAACTGGCTTTAATTTCCCTAGCTTGTTCATTTCAGTACTAGGTGCGGTTCTACTAATTTATATTTATCGCCTATTCAAATAATATTTTATATGCAATCAAAATTGGCGGGGAATTACCGCCAATTTCTTGCTCAATTGTCTTTTTATCTTATCCTTTATTTAAAGAATTTTTTATTATCCGTAAGCAAAAGAACCGCAAAGTATTGATATAGAAAATGATAGACCAACATTTTTAACACATTGATAACAACAAAAACGATGGTTGCAATAATCAATATAGGATAAAATAGTATTCTTTTAGTTTGTTATAAGTTTTTAGAGCGCAATTTTACTTGCTAATGCCATACGATGAAATGCCTCCCTTCAAATATCTAATGACAAAGTATCCATGTCCATTTATTTTCGTTGAAAACAATTATAATAAGTAATTTCGTTATATCTAGATTTTTGTTATATTAATCGCTAGAATCAATTACCAACAAATAGTAAACTATAATGTTAAAAATATTCAATACATTAACACGCAAAAAAGAAATATTTCAACCAATTACCCCTAATAGAGTTGGACTCTATGTTTGTGGAGTGACGATTTACGATCTTTGTCATATTGGTCACGGACGTACTTTCGTAGCTTTCGATGTTGTCGCACGTTATTTACGTTTTTTAGGTTACGATTTAACTTATGTTCGTAATATTACTGATGTTGATGACAAAATAATTAGACGTGCGTTCGAAAATGGTGAAACCTGTGATCAACTAACAGATAGAATGCTACAAGAGATGTATGCCGATTTTGATGCACTAAATATTCGTCGACCTGATATAGAGCCTCGTGCAACTCATCATATACCACAAATTATCAAATTAGTTGAAGAGCTTCTCGAAAAAAAACATGCATATATTGCCAATAACGGCGATGTCATGTTTTCGGTAGACAGCGATCCGAATTACGGTATTTTATCTCGCCAAAATTTAGAACAATTACAAGCTGGTGCTCGAGTTGAAGTTGTTGATGTTAAACAAAACCCAATGGATTTTGTATTATGGAAAATGTCAAAACCTAACGAACCAAGTTGGGATTCACCATGGGGTAAAGGACGCCCTGGTTGGCACATTGAATGTTCAGCAATGAACAGCTATCAATTAGGTAATCACTTTGATATTCACGGTGGCGGTTCAGATTTAATGTTTCCACATCATGAAAACGAAATTGCCCAATCAACTTGTGCGCATAACGGTCAATATGTAAATTACTGGATGCACTCAGGTATGGTGATGGTCGACCAAGAAAAAATGTCAAAATCACTCAATAATTTTTTCACTATTCGCGATGTATTAAAGCATTATGATGCTGAAACAGTACGTTATTTTTTACTATCTGGTCATTATCGTAGTCAGTTAAATTATAGTGAAGATAATTTAAAACAAGCAAGAATGGCACTTGAGCGACTATATACAGCCTTGCGAGATACTGATGCGAATCATCCACATACAACACCTGATAGTAATTATTATCGCCAGTTTTGTAACGCCATGGATGACGACTTTAATACGCCAGAAGCTTATTCAACGCTTTTTGATCTGGCTCGTGAAATAAACAAAGCCAAAGCCGATAATAATATGCAACTCGCTAATGAATTAGCAGCTGAATTACGTTATCTATCAGCAGTTCTTGGATTATTAGAGCAAGATCCTATTAAATTTTTACAAGGTGATAAGCAAGATGATGTTGATGTTGCATTAGTTGAAACATTAATAAAACAACGTAATGAAGCAAGAGCCAGCAAAAATTGGGCACAGGCTGATGAAGCTCGTGACAAACTAAATGCAATGAATATTGTTCTTGAAGACAGTGCAAACGGCACAACATGGCGCAAAAAAGCTAAAAGCTAACATACTTAGAATTGATATTTTGATTAATAGATAAGATACTACATTAAACAGTATCAACCTTAAAATAGCACCCACAAATCTGTGGGTGTTTCTATTTGTCATCAATGTAAAATTTTATTAATCGAAGTTAAAATGCCACGCAAAATATTTAGTTCCTGTTGTTCAATACGAGCACGTGTAAATAATCGCCGCAAACGTCCCATAATTTGCCCTGGATGATTGGCATTAATAAAGCCTGTCTGTAACAAGGTTTGTTCTAAATGCTGGTAAAAGCGCTCTATATCAGCATCTATAGGAAACTCAGTTTCAGTCATATTCTCATTTTCCTTTTCAGATTGCTGATCTTCAAGATTGAGCATTGACATGCGAATTTCATAACATAAAACCTGTACCGACATAGCAAGATTTAAAGAACTATAACTAGGGTTAGCTGGAATTCCAACATGATAATGGCACTTTTGTAATTCTTCATTAGTTAAACCAACACGCTCACGCCCAAATACCAAAGCGACTTGAGTATGGAGATTTGAGGCTTCTTGAATAATCTTATCGCCACACTTTTTGGGAGTTAAATATGGCCACTGTAAACTACGAGAGCGAGCACTAGTGCCAATCACTAAAGTACAATCAGCAATCGCTTGTTCAAGTGAAGAAAAGATTTGTGCATTTTTTATAATATCACTGGCACCTGCAGCTAACGAAATCGATTGAGAATCAGGCTTGATTACTGGATTAACTAAACAAAGGTTAGTTAATCCCATGGTTTTCATTGCTCTCGCAACGGAGCCCATATTACCTGTATGAGATGTTTCAACCAAAACAATCTTCACATTATCTAAATAACTCACATTGTCCTCATTATTGAATAATTACCTATAACACAGGATAAACTAAATAATTATTAAAACAGTATATATCAAAATCATGGTAAAATCAGTTTCAGTCCGTCACATGCTATGCAATATTCAGACAATGGAATCCATTTTAAAATTAAATTAATAAAAATTAGATAAAAACAAATATCTTATTGACGAAACTAAAATAATTTGCCTATGTAGTAACAACATTTAAATTAAATTTGTTAATAAAAAAGGAAATCAATTATGAGTTTAAGTATCACTAGTCAACAAATGGATGTTACCTCTGCTATTTGTAGCTATCTAGAAGATAAGTTTTCGAAGTTAGATAAATGAAGAGCACTGCTAATCAACCCTCATTTTATTTAAAGAATCAGATGAATTTATTGTTAGTGCAACAATTGCCACCAAAGGAACCTCATTTGTTGCTTCTGCCAAACATATTGATATGTATACTGCAATTAATGGCCTTATTGATAAACTTGAAAAACAACTTAATAAACTACAACGCAAAAACGAATCTAGCTGCGCGAATAACAGCATAAAAAACACACTATTACAAGAAGGAATTTAATTTATCAATTTTCTTGATTGAATAAAAAAGCACTTTGATGGTGCCTTTATTTTTTTGCTTGTTATAATACAAATCACTTTTTTTAAATATCTAATAAAAATGACTGCAAATCCTTTGTTACCATTACGAGATAAAATTAATAAACTTGATAAAACATTACTAGAGCTTATTGCCGAGCGGCGTCAACTTTCAACACAGGTAATTCATACTAAAATTGAAGCAAACATTCCTGTCCGTGATATTGATCGTGAGCGTTCACTTATCAAAACCTTAATCAATGAAGGAAAAAACTATCATCTTGATGATATTTTCATTAAACGCTTATATCAATTAATTATTGAAGACTCTGTACTATTACAACAAAAAATCTTACAAGAAAAGATAAATCTAAGTACAATCACCACCGCCAAAGTTGCCTTTTTAGGACCCAAAGGATCTTATTCGCATTCTGCTGCTCGCCGCTATGCTAGCACTCACTTAGATGAAATGATTGAATTAAGTTGTTCAACCTTTAAAGAGATTTTTGAACAAGTCGAAAATGGTGCCGTAAATTATGGAATTTTACCAATAGAAAATACAAGTTCTGGCTCAATTAATGAAGTTTATGATTTATTGCAAAAAACTAACCTGCATATTATTGGTGAGCTCTCTTTGCCTATTGATCATTGTGTTCTTGCTATACAAAATTCACAGCTAGAGCAAATCGATACTATTTATAGCCATCCACAACCATTCCAGCAATGTAGTAACTTCTTAGAGAACTATCCTCATTGGAAAATCATATACTGCGATAGTACTTCATCAGCAATGAAAACTGTAGCTAAATTGAATCAACCTAATATTGCAGCTATGGGTAATAAAGATGGTGGTGAATTATATGGGCTACAAGTCCTTGAACATAATTTTGCTAATCAAAAAGAAAACATTACTCGTTTTATTGTGTTAGCTCGTCAGCCGATAGAAGTATCTGATCAAATCCCGGCTAAAACCACAATTCTCATGAAAACAGGTCAGCAAGCAGGGGCTTTAGTTGATGCGCTATCGGTATTACGTAACCATAACATTGTTATGACCAAACTCGAATCACGTCCAATTCATGGTACGCCTTGGGAAGAGATGTTTTATATCGATTTGCAAGGTAACATTCATTCTTATGAAATGCAAACAACACTCAAAGAATTGGCATCAATGACTTTATATACTAAGGTACTAGGGTGCTATCCTAGTGATTCTATTGTTGCTGCAATGTAATGACTATGACAATACAACACTTTTCACAAGCGGTCCTTACCTGGTATGAACAATATGGCAGAAAATCACTACCATGGCAGGTCGAAAAAAGCTCTTATCATGTTTGGTTGTCTGAAGTAATGCTACAGCAAACCCAAGTTGCTACGGTTATTCCTTACTTTAATCGTTTTATTGAGCTCTTCCCACAAATAACAGATTTAGCAAAAGCGCCAATTAATGATGTATTGTATCTGTGGACAGGACTTGGTTATTATGCAAGAGCACGTAATTTACATAAAGCAGCACAATTAATTGTTGATAAATTTAATGGTATTTTCCCTACAAAGTTCGATGATGTTATCGCACTTCCCGGCATAGGGCGCTCCACAGCCGGTGCAATTTTATCTCTTGCACAAAATCAACATTACCCAATTTTAGATGGAAATGTAAAACGTGTTTTAGCCCGATACTTTACTGTTGAAGGTTGGCCGGGTATTAAAACTGTCGAAAATAGGCTTTGGCAATTAAGTGAGCAAGTCACACCAAAACACAAAGTAGAAAAATTTAATCAAGCTATGATGGATATTGGTGCTATGGTTTGTACACGCACTAAACCTAAATGCGTCTTATGCCCATTGCAAAATCATTGCCTAGCATATAAAAACGAAAGCTGGCAACTCTATCCCACAAAAAAAACTAAAAATACCATTCCCGAAAAGATAGCCTATTTTTTAATGCTGGAATATGATCATGCAATTTGGCTTGAAAAAAGGCCTCCATCTGGTATTTGGGGAGGGTTGTATTGTTTTCCTCAATTTCCAAGTAAACAAGCAATAGCTGACTGGTTAAAAAAACAAGGTATCGAAACAACAGCACCAAAGCAACTTGTTGCATTTCGCCACACATTTAGTCATTTCCACTTAGATATTTTTCCTATTCATTGTGTCATTACCAAGTATACAAAATGTTTCAATGAATCTGTTGGCTATTGGTATAATCTAAAATCTGACAACGTCAAAATAGGACTTGCAACTCCTGTTTATAACTTATTAAAACAAACTGTTTAATCAATATTAGTGCAATTTTTAGTACATAATTATTATTCTTATTTAACTATAATTTACTATACACATTAGATCATGCGGCTTTAGTTCAGTTTACTTATTTTATGATTGGATTGTTATTTCTGGAATAGATTCTTAATCTATTAAGTATCATAATTTGTTTTTTATACTGAAACACATAATTACCTAAAAGTTTTGACAAACACAATAATAACTAGATATAAGTTTAAATTAAATATGCATAGCATATTTAATCAGTTGTTTTTTTAATAGCTGACTATTATCAATAATATTCATACCAATTGTTCTTAACGTCTTTTTCAACAAATTATCACCATTAAACATATCTTGAATAGTTTGCATGGCCGTAAGCATAACTAACGCATCTTTGCGACGATTAAATTCAAATGATTTTAAATTTTTTACAAGCCCAATATCTTTATTAGTTTCAATTAATTGTTTAATGGTTGAAACTAACAAAGCAGAATCTTGAAAACCTAAATTTACCCCTTGTCCTGCTAAAGGGTGAATAGTATGAGCTGCATCGCCAATAAGTACTAATCGATGCTTAATAAATTGTTTAGCAAACCGCGCTTTTAATGGAAATACCATTCTAGGGTTAATTAACTGACATTTACCGACTTTATCACCAGTTAACCGAAATAATTCGTTCGAAAATTCTGATTCGGAAAGTGAAGTTAAAGTAGATGCATTATCTGGTTTTGTCGACCAAACTAAGCAACTTTTATTTGCATTCCAAAGAGGAAGAAAAGCAATAATTCCATTGGGATAAAACACTTGTCTAGCACAGGATTGATGAGGATATTCAGTTTGAACAGTTGTAATGACAGCATGATGAAGATAATCACGCTCAAGAACAGAAATATTTTCACTCCTACGCACCCAAGAATGAGCACCATCAGCGCCTATCATTAATTTAGCTTGTAAAACAGTTTTATTTGCAAGTGTCAAAAAGGCAAAATCATCATTAAATGTACAATCAATTGCTTCATAACTATAAATATTAATATTCGGACATTTTAAGACAAACTGGTAAAGGGAATGAGAAATGACATTATTTTCAATTATGTATCCAAGATTAGAATAACCGTAATCTTTGGCTCGAACAGACAAATGGGCTAGACCATTTTTTTCCCATACACCTATCTCGGTAAATTCCTGTACGCGGTTGCTATTGCATAAATCATCCCATATACCTATTTTTGAAAAGTAACGCTGGCTAGCGCCATTAATAGCAGAAGCTCTAATACTCATTTCAGCATGTGGCAAGAATTCATGCTGATGAATTTTAGTATCTATAATCGCAATGTTTAAATCACATTGGTTAAGTGCACAAGCAGTGGCTAAACCAACTAATCCACCACCAACAATTACTACATCAAATTGTAAATTCATACTCAATAAATGCAACTATTTTTGATTATCTAACTTATTATCACTTTTTGATTCAACTTCGTCATCATTCATCGCTTTTTTAAAGCCTTTCAACGCTAAACCAAGATCCGAACCTAAATTACGTAACTTTTTAGTACCAAATAATAAAATCACCACGGCAAGAAACACTAAAAGATGTGGAATACTAAAAGACATAATCAAATCCTCTCAATAAATATAACGCTCTCGCTCTGTTAGGGTAAGCTTTAAAAAATATTATATAGAAGACTGATTATACTCTTTTTGTGAAGGGATTTCATGGATAGTTCAAAAATAAAAAAAAAGACCTGTATAAAACTATACAGGTCAACATGAAATATAAGGAATATAAGGAAAGAAAACAATGAAAAATCCTTACCCTGCTTATTATCCATTTTTTTTCGTTTTAGTCAACGTTTTTATTTGTTTTTTTATTTATTTTAAAATCGTTCAAAACAGAAGCAATATCAAATAAAATCTAGCAAAAACCAGCTGCTAATAAATAAATCAAGATTTAATTCTAAAAAACAAGTATTTGACATATATCAAATAAATTATAAAAATCAAATTAAAACAATTAAAAAACAAAATTTACCAATAAAAAACATCGATAATTCAAAAGAAAAACATAGAAATATTATTTTTTTAAAAAATTGCAGACAACGTATTTTAATAATTGAAATAATGAAATCATCAAAATATAAAACGAAAATCACTTACAAATATTAATAAAATCACATTTTTATATGATTTTTTCATTAGACGAAATATGTAAAACTTGTAAAATATACACTATAATTGGAAAACGGATGAAATAACAAAAATGAGTTAGAAATGAATATGATTAAAAATAAAAATGTTAAAACATTTAAAGATAGATTACATAGCTCAATGCAAGGTTTATCTGTTTCAGCCTTTGCTAAAAAATGTGATATGTCTGAAACAGTCATTCGAGACTATTTATCAGGGAAAACATACCCATCACTAACACGCTTAGAAGTTATTGCAGAAAAATGTAATGTTTCTTTTAACTGGCTTGCTACTGGTTACAAATTAGAAGTTTTAGGCTCAAAAGATGATGAAAATGTTTACAATGAAAATATCTACCGTGTTCCTGTTTATAGAAAACAGTTGCCTACTAAAGAAGAAGCTCAAATGCAACGTTATGTTCGTGAAACTCCACCTGTCATGAATTACCCTATTGTAGAAGGTTGGGCCTCCCATCGAGGGTTAGACATCAAAAAGTTACTCATATATTGGGCAAAGGGCGATCTAATGTCGCCCGAAATAAACAATAACAATGGTCTTATTATTAATACGGAAATAGGTGATATTGTTGATGGTGCAATTTATCTGATTGAATATGAAGATATTACCTTTCTAAGAAAAGTACGCTTAACTCTCGATGGGTGGCTGTTAATTTGTAATAATAGTGAGTATCCAACAATTGAAGTACCAAAAACAAACTTTCATAAATATCACATTGTTGGTCGTATTGTACAGATCATTAAAGATATTTTTTAATCACTTTTAATAGCTATATACTAACTTTCAAGATATAATCTGGACAGAGGAAATAACAAGCAAATTATTTCCTCACTAATTATCCAACATTTATTACTTTCACAAAAACAGAAAGTCAATTAAATGATATTTATTTAAAGTTTCAAACAAAAAATTAGTGCGATAATGATTTACATCTACCTACACTATCCCAATATTTTAATATCATTGATAACCTATCAATGAATGAACGTTATTACTAATTAGGTCTTATATGTATAGATTTTTTGAAAAATTAGTATCACCTTATCCTATAGATGAACCTAAACCAATATCTAAAAACTTTTTTAGTTTTATATGGCACTCAACCAAAGGTACTCGCTTATTTATGTTACTGCTAATTATCCTCAGTGGATTAGGTGGTGCATTTGAAGCTTTTTTATTTGCCGCTCTCGGTAAAGTTGTTGATTCTCTATCAGAAGTCGAATCAAGTAAATTTTGGCAACAAGAAAAGATAACATTAATATCATTAGCCTTGATAATTTTAGCAAGTACATTAATAATTGGTTTGCAAACTATAATAAAGCACCAATGTCTTGCCGGTAACTTTCCGATGAGAATGCGTTGGGTTTTACATAGATTAATATTGAACCAAAATATGCATTTTTTCCAAGATGATTTTGCTGGTCGAATATCATCAAAAGTGATGCAAACAGCACTTGCTGTTAGAGATACCTGCTTTTTAGTATCTGATATTTTCATATACGTTTTTATTTCGTTTATTACTATGGCAGCAATTATTGGTCAATTAGAACCTCGGTTATTATTACCATTTTTAGGCTGGAGCTTGCTCTATGGAATAGCAATGTACTACTTTATTCCACGCCTAAGTAAAATTGCCAGTATACAAGCTGATGCGCGTTCGACTATGACAGGAAGAGTCACAGATGCTTACACGAATATTATGACAGTAAAGCTGTTTTCACACTCAGGTAATGAAGCTAAATACGCTAGAGAATCAATGGATGAATTTTTGGCTACTGTCAATAAGCAAATGCGGTTAGTGAGTAGTTTTGAAATTGTTAACCATTTACTTTCTGTTTCACTAATACTAAGCACGACAGGGGTTGCCCTATGGTTATGGACAAATCAATTAGTTGGCATTGGAGCTATTGCAACAACAACAGCTGTTACCCTACGATTAAATGGTTTCTCACATTGGATTATGTGGGAAATGGCTGCTTTATTTGAAAATATTGGTGTGGTTAAAGATGGAATTAATACATTTTCTGACGCAAAAACGGAGGTTGATAAACCCGGTACAGCTAACCTTAATATTACTCAAGGAAGAATTGAATTTAAACATATCTACTTTAACTATGATGAAAAAAGAGATAAATCTATTATTGAAGATTTAAATTTAACTATCAACCCTGGAGAAAAAATTGGTTTAGTAGGTCGTTCAGGTGCAGGAAAATCAACGCTTATTAATTTACTACTTCGCTTTTACACTTTAAAAAGTGGCGAAATCATTATCGACGATCAAAATATTACAACAGTAAACCAAGAAAGTTTGCGCGCTCAAATTGGTATGGTGACCCAAGATACATCACTATTACATCGATCAGTACGAGAAAACTTACTTTACGGAAATAATGAAGCGACGGAAGATGAAATGATCAAAGCAGCCAAAAAAGCCCATGTCGATAGTTTTATCCAAACCTTAGTTGATGCTAATGGTAGAACTGGCTATGATGCTTTTGTTGGTGAGCGAGGTATAAAATTATCAGGAGGGCAAAGACAACGTATTGCAATTGCTAGAGTGATTCTTAAAAATGCCCCTATTTTATTATTAGACGAAGCCACAAGCGCACTAGATTCTGAAATAGAACAAGCGATACAAGAAAGTTTGTATACATTAATGGAAGGTAAAACCGTTATTGCTATTGCTCATCGTTTATCCACTATCGCAGCAATGGATAGAATAATTGTTCTTGAACAGGGAAAAATCATTGAACAAGGCACACATCAAGAGCTACTTGAAAAAAATGGACTCTATACAAATCTTTGGAAACACCAAAGCGGCGGTTTTTTGCCAGAAAATTTATAAATAAAATCAACTAAAATATAAACGCATATATCACTATATATGCGCTATCAGGTTACATTAATTGATAAAGTTTTTATAAAAATCTGATTCAAACCTCATAATCGCGCTATTTTTAGGTTCAATAGGGTTATCAGCATGATATCCCGATAGTAATTGAACGAATGCAATATATTTGCCATCTGATTTTTGAATAAAACCAGCTAAGTTATAACTACCTTGTATATATCCTGTTTTAGCGCGTACAGCTTCTTTAAGAGGTGATTCAATAAAACTTTTACGATATTGCAATGTACCATCAGTTCCCGCAATGGGAAGTTTCTCAATAATACCCAATTCAGCATTATGAGCCGAAATATACTGTAAAATTTCCATCATTTTATTAGCACTAACTAAATTCAATCTTGATAAACCAGAGCCATCTACAATGACCAGATTTTCAAGATCAATACCGGCTTTTTTTCGTAAAATTTGCTTAACAGCATCGCCGCTATTTCGCCATGTGCCTTGTATATTATAATAGTGAGCCCCCAATGTTCTGAAAATGGCATCAGCATATAAATTATTCGATTTTTTAAGCATAATAGTTAACAGTTCTGAAAGAGGAGCTGACTGGTTTGTAGCTAATAATATAAGTTTGGAAGTTATTTTTTGATTGCTCTGTGTAATAATCCCAGTAAAAGTCATTTTTTGTTTCTTAAGTTCATTTTTTAAAATTGCAGAAAAATAATGAACTCCATCTAATATAGCAAATTTAAGTGGTATTTTTTTTGAACTAGTAGCAATACAACCTGATAGGTAATAATTATTTTTGGCAGAGTAGCTAACATCTAATTCACAATATTTATCATTCAAATCTTTACTAGATTTTGCAATAGTTCTTACATCCCCCATTACTGTAACAGGAATACCAATTGGAATCGAAATAGACGCTTTTCCACCGATTTTACTTGGCGTAACTGATGCAAAAAAGCAGTTATTATCAATAATTGCAGCGGATGGAGGAGCATTATAACAAGCAGTTAAATTATTCCATGACCATCCTTCAGCTTTATCGTGACTTGTAAAAATTGAAGTATCTAAAATAATTTTTCCCGATATCTTTTCAATCCCTTTTTGGCGTAATGCAGAAAGCATAGTTTGCAGCCGATTTCGACTAAAGGTTGGATCACCACTTAATTTAATTATTAAATCACCATTTAACTGTTTATGACTAATTAAACCATTAGTTAACATTTGTGTTTCAAATCGAAAATCACTACCTAACTCAAGCTCTGCTGCAAGAGCAGTTATGATTTTTTGAATACTAGCCGGTTGTTTAAATTGATCACTCTTGTATTGGGCCAAAGTTGTAGGCTGCCTTCCAACAGATTGAACCAGAATGGATATATCGCTTCCTTTAGGTAAAGTAGAAATATAAGGTTCAACTGATAACGCTTGCACTAAACTAGATAAAAAAGAAAGAACAAAAACACAAATTGCTTTGAATTTTTTCATTGAAATCGGCTCAAAATGGTTTTTAATAAAGAAGTTAACTACAAATATAGCTTTTTTTGTTATGCCTATCAATATATACTCAATCCGTTTTATTAATATATTCCATTAAAATAATAAAAATAGCTATTGAAATTATTTCAATACAAAATTTAACTTTAGGTGATAATAACATGATTCAACATTTATTAGGTTTTCCAATTGAAACAGTACTAGTTTTCATTATATTGGCTTTAACTGCAATCGTTATTGATTTGTTTGCTCATCATAATGATAAACCGATAAGCTTAAATAATGCTATTGTTTGGTCACTATTTTGGATTGCTATTGCTTTGGCTTTTTCACTCTATTTATACCTTCATCACGGAAGCTCTATTGCAAGCCTATTTATTACTGGTTATATATTGGAAAAGGCACTCTCAGTGGATAATCTTTTTGTCATTATGGCTATTTTTTCATGGTTTGGCATTCCTGATAATTATCGTCATCGCTTACTCTATTGGGGAGTAATTGGTGCTATTATATTCCGCGCTATTTTTGTGATAATTGGTTCCAGTTTATTATCATTAGGGCCATGGATGGAATTATTATTCTCTGCTATAGTTGCTTTCACTGGGATAATGATGTTAAAAAATCAAGGAAAGAATCATGAAATAAAGGATTATTCAGAACATTTTGCTTATCGCATCGCAAAACGCATTTTACCATCTTATCCCAAAATTGTTGGCCACCATTTTTTATTAACACAAAAACAGCTCAATGCTGAACTGGCAAAATCAGGAGATGCTGAATTTGTTAGTAAATTCTCCAAAAATATTTTATATACTACCCCGCTGTTTTTATGCATTGTTGTAATTGAACTTAGCGACGTAATGTTTGCTTTTGATTCTGTGCCAGCTATAATCGCCGTTAGCCAAGAGCCATTCATTGTTTATAGCGCTATGATCTTTGCCATTTTAGGGTTGAGAACAATGTACTTTGTTTTAGAAGCTATGCAACAATATTTAGTCCACCTTAGTAAAGCTGTAACCTATTTGTTGTTTTTTATTGCCTTCAAATTAGCTTTCAATGCTAGCAACCACCTATTTGGGTATAACATCAATATTAGCCCAACTAATAGCCTTTATATCGTGTTAGGCATTTTAACTTTGGGAATTATTGCAAGCTTCATCTGGCCAGAAAAAAATAAATAATAGTTATGAAGATATTGGCAGGCATTCCTGCCATTTAAAAATCAAAATTTATTACGTTTTAAAGAACGTAAATAATAACTTATACCTAAAATGATAAACCAAATTGGTGTGGCAATTAAAGCTTGTCGTGTATCAGATTCCAAAGTAAGAAGCACAATCACAAAGGCAAAAAAAGCTAAACAGACATAACACATCAAAATACCACCTGGCATTTTAAATTGTGATTGCTGATGTAAAGTAGCTTTTTTGCGTCGATAAGCTATATAAGAAATTAGAATCATTGACCAAATATACATAAATAAAATGGCTGAAATCGTAGTCACAATAGTAAATGCATGCATAACATTGGGTACAAAATAAATTAATACCACCCCACCAAATAAACAAGAGCACGAAAAGATTAATCCATTAGCAGGCACAGAACGACTAGACAACTTACCAAAAGGTTCCGGCGCATCTTGTTTTTTAGCAAGTCCAAATAACATTCGGCTTGTTGAGTAAATTCCACTGTTCGCTGATGATGCAGCTGATGTCAATACAACAAAATTGATAATACTTGCGGCAGCAGGTAAACCTATTAAAGTAAATAATTCAACAAATGGGCTTTTATTCGGTGAAATTAGCTTCCATGGCGTTACACTCATAATAATAATTAACGCAAAAACATAAAAAAAGATAATACGAGCAGGCACAGAATTAATAGCTCGTGGTAGGTTTTTCTTAGGATCGATTGTTTCTGCGGCTGTTGTACCTACAAGTTCAATTCCCACAAAAGCAAAAATGGCAATTTGAAACCCAGCAAAAAAACCCATAGTACCATGAGGGAAAAAACCACCAAATTTCCATAAATTGGAAAATGCAGATATTGTATTAGTTTGTTCAGAATGGTAAGAGGTTAAAATTAATACTATACCAATAGCTATTAACGCCAAAATCGCAATAATCTTAATCATCGAAAACCAAAATTCTGTTTCACCAAACATTTTTACTGTTAATAAATTTAAGGTTAATAATAAAACAACCGTTAATAACATTGGTATCCATGATTGTAGTTCAGGTATCCAATGTTGCACATATCCTGAAATGGCGACAACATCAGCAATTCCAGTAATAACCCAACAAAACCAATAAGTCCAACCAGTAAAAAAACCAGCGCAAGGTCCTAGTAGATCATTAGCAAAATCACTAAAAGATTTATATCTTAAATTAGAAAGCAGAATTTCACCCATTGCTCTCATGACAAAAAAAAGCATAAAACCTATGATTATATAAACAAATACAATCGACGGTCCAGCAAGGCTAATCGTTTTTCCTGAGCCCATAAATAGCCCGGTACCAATAGCACCACTAATTGCAATTAATTGGATATGCCGATTAGATAGGTTTCGCTTTAGATCATTGTTTGAGGATGTAATGCTCATCGCTATTATCACCTTTTATTTCGAAATTTTTTCGATTTTATAAAGAATATAGAAATATAAAGTTTATCCCTGCAAACCGCAAGCTGAAATATTATGAAAACTTTTTATGCCGACATAAAATTAACAGTAGTTTCTTATAAAAGAATTGTGTAGCATAACAAACCATGCTTATTACTTAAACAAATCATTAGAATGCAAAAGAATAACTACTGTGACTATTTTTATTTGGCACCTATTTTATTTATTCTATTATTAGCTGGCTGTCAAAACAATAAAATTGAACAAGGTCAAAGATATACTGAAGGTAAGCTATCTTCATCTTTCAATATTACATACCCTCAATTAGCTATTCCTATAAATATTTCAGATTATGTTATACAAATTGAAAAAATCAAAACTTATTCACCATCTTTATATCATAAAAATAAACATATTTATAATGCCATTGACTCTTGGATTAACCGTTCTTTAGGAACTGATGAATTTGATAAGGTTGGGTTGAAAAGTTATGAAATGGAAGGCCAAGACGGCTACGGAAATGTACATTTAACCGGCTATTATACACCCGTTATAAAAGCAAAGCATAAGCCAACTAGCGAATTCAAATATCCGATTTATAAATTTCCTAATCGATTAAAAGGCAGATTACCAAGTCGAGAGCAAATCTATAATGGCGCACTATCAGGAAAAGGGCTAGAAATTGCTTACAGTAATTCATTAATGGACAATTTTATTATGGAGGTTCAAGGTAGTGCTTATATTGATTTTGAAGATGGTTCTCCATTAGTTTTCTTTTGTTTTAGCGGAAAAAATGGATATGAATATTCTAGTATAGGAAGATTATTAGTTGAACAAGGGGAAATCGATAAAGAAAATGTTTCAATACAAGCCATCAAAAATTGGGCCCAAAATAAAAGTGAAAAAAGACTTAAAGAATTACTAGTACAAAACCGTTCATTTGTTTTTTTTAAACCTCAACATAATACCGAAGTAAAAGGCGCTGCAGCAATACCTTTAGTTGCAAATGCATCTGTAGCTTCAGATAAAGTAGTTGTGCCAATAGGATCTGTCGTCCTAGTCGATGTACCACTCCTTGATGACGATGGAATATATAGAGATAGACGAGAAGTTCGTTTAATGGTCGCACTTGACGTTGGTGGTGCGATAAAAGGTCAGCATTTTGATCTTTATCTTGGTGTAGGAGACAAAGCCGGTAAATTGGCTGGTTATTATAACCACTTTGGGCGTGCATGGGTCATCAAGCCTTAAATTACTAACATCGACGGCATGGGAAGAACCTGTTAAAATGAAAAATAAAAATTTTATTAAGGACAATTCATGAGACTATGCGATCGAGATATCGAAATATATTTACAAAATGGTAAATTAAAGATTACACCACAACCTGCAGCTAATTGTATTAATGGCGCAACAGTCGACGTCAGATTAGGCAATCAGTTTCGTACTTTCAGAGAACATACTACACCCTATATAGATTTAAGCGGACCAAAAGAAGAAGTTTCAGCTGTTTTGGAACAAGTAATGAGTGAGGAAATAGTACTCCCCAAAGATGGTATATTTTACCTTCATCCTGGAGAATTAGCGCTAGCGGTTACATTAGAATCGGTTACAATTCCAGATGATTTAGTCGGATGGTTAGACGGGAGATCATCACTTGCTAGGCTTGGGCTTATGGTTCATGTGACAGCACATAGAATTGATCCTGGTTGGCAAGGACAAATTGTACTTGAATTTTATAATTCAGGGAAAATTCCACTCGCACTTAGACCAGGCATGACAATCGGTGCGCTTAGCTTTGAAACACTAACAGGACCTGCTGAAAAACCATACAACCGTCGTCAAGATGCAAAATATAAAGACCAACATGGTGCAGTTGCTAGTCGTATTGATAAAGACTAAAATAATTCATAACGTTAATCAAGGAATATTAATATGATTAGAAAAATATTGGTTACTCTTTTTATCTTAATTCTGCTCATTGCGATCGGAATAGTCTCATTAATAGTTTTTGTTGATCCTAACAATTTTCGAGGATTTATCTCCGATAAAGTAAGGGATAAAACTGGTTATGAGTTAACTATCGAAGGGGATTTACGTTGGCATATTTGGCCACAAATAAGTATATTAACCGATTCAGTAAAACTTTCTGATATTGGTGCTCAAAAACCTATTTTAACCGCAGATAACATGCGGCTTGATGTTGAGTTATTTCCTTTATTTTCTAAAAGGCTTGATGTTAAAAATGTATTTGTAAAATCAGCAGTCATCAATATTACAGAGGAAAGCAAAGGGAAAAAAATGCAATATGAGCCCCCCCATCAACCTACAACAACTTCAGATGGAATATTACAAAAACAAAAAAAAGAAGAAAAAAACAAATCAGGTTGGGAATTTACTTTAAATAAATTCGAAATTTCAGATAGTACAGTTATTTTGCAACAAAAAAATAACCTTATTAATTTTAGAAATCTGACCTTAACACTTGAACAAAATACAGCCAAAAACATTTCTGTTGATGTGAAAGGAAATATTGATCGAAACCAGCAATACCTATTTTACACAGCAAAAGCGAACATTGATTTAGGTCAATATCCTGAATATGCAAAAATAGAATTAGAACATCTTGATTATATTATTAAAGGAATTGGTATTCCATCAGGAAAACTAAAAGGTAATTTAAAAGGCGCGTTTAATTATCAGCAAAAACCTCGGATTTTTGAAACCCAACGTCTAACCTTTTCAATTAATGATAATATTTTTACAGGTCATATACATGCTAATTTAGATCAAAAAACACATTTAGTATTAAATTTTAATGCCGACCGACTGAACCTTGATTCGTTTGCAGATGGAATAAATGAAAAATCAAATAATAGTAATAATAATGTTAACTTAGCAACACAGCAAACAACACCTGTTGTATCGACAATACCAAAAGCGAATAATGAACTTATTTTTCTTAATTTATTTGATGCAGAAACTAAATTTACAATAAAAGAATTAGTCAAAAATAAATTAGTATTAAATAATGTAAATGTGGACGTCATTAACAAAGATGGAATCGCAACATTTAACGATGTTAGCTTTGATTTTGCGAAAGGTCATATTGTTGCAAAAGGTTTTGCAAATGGTAAACAAAAAGAAACTTTAATTAAACTTGATACAAAAGTGAGAGATGTTGATTTAAATACGTTTTTTAACCAAATTGATACCGGTAATGATCTAGTAGGTCTTTTTAATGCAACTGGAGAATTAGAAGCAAGCACTATAACACTATCTAAATTATCCAATAATTTACAAGGTAAATTGGGTATTGTTATAACCAATGCAAGGCTTGATAATATAAATATTCAAAATATTATCCAAAGTGCAACTGCGAAATACACTAAAGATGTTTTAACCGTTGAAAATCAAAAAAAATATACTGAGTTTCACGAAATTTCAGCGAATGCTTATTTGAGTAATGGCAATATAAACCTTACTTCTTTAACAGCTAACTCAGAAACACTTGATATTATTGAAGGTTCAGGGCGAATTGGCATGGAACAAAAAGATTTAGACGTTAATTTAAATATAAAAATGCTAGGAGGCTGGAATGGCAAAAGTGAGACAATTGCGAAATTACAGCAACTGACTATTCCGTTCCGTATTTATGGGCAATTCACTAAACTTAATTATCAAATTGATATCAGCCAAGTTTTAAAAGATTTATTGAATGATAAAATACAACAAGGTTTAGATAAACTTCGTAATAAGTTAGAAAATCGAAATTTAAAAGATGACAAGAAATCAAATTCTAAGCAAAAAGCAGCAGAAATATTAGAAGGGCTATTAAAAAATAACCTGTAAAAATTAAACTAGTTAATAAAAAGGTGAGCTTAGCTCACCTTTTTAGTGTCAACAATTTAAATTGCCTATAAGATAAATTTACTTAAATCTTCATTAGCAACAAGTTTATCTAGATGATCACCTACATATTTGGCATCAATTGTAATCGTATGACCATCGAGTTCACTCGCTTCAAATGAAATCTCTTCCATTAAACGTTCTAATACAGTATGCAATCTACGAGCACCAATATTTTCATTTTGTTCATTTACTTGCCAAGCAGATTCAGCAATCTTACGAATCCCATCAGCTGTAAAATCAATATTTACACCTTCAGTTGCCATTAGTGCTTTATATTGAGCCGTAAGTGAAGCATTAGGCTCAGTTAATATACGCTCAAAATCTTCACTAGTTAATGCTTGCAGTTCAACTCGAATAGGTAATCGACCTTGCAATTCCGGTATTAAATCCGACGGATTTGCTGTTTGGAATGCGCCTGATGCAATAAACAAAATATGGTCAGTCTTAACAGAACCATGTTTTGTTGAAACCGTACATCCTTCAACAAGAGGTAATAAATCACGCTGTACACCTTCGCGAGAAACATCTGGACCAGATGAGTTACCACGTTTACAAACTTTATCGATCTCATCAATAAAAACAATTCCATTTTGTTCAACTGCTTCTATTGCTTCCTGTTTAAGCTCATCAGGATTTACAAGCTTAGCGGCTTCTTCTTCAATCAATTGTTTAAATGCATCTTTAATTTTCATTTTACGTGGTTTAGTTTTCTGTCCACCTAAATTTTGAAACATTGATTGTAGTTGATTTGTCATCTCTTCCATACCTGGAGGAGCCATAATCTCAACTCCTATATTGACACCTGCTATTTCTATTTCGATCTCTTTATCATCAAGTGAACCTTCACGTAATTTTTTTCTAAATGCTTGCCTTGCGGTTGAATCATTATTATTTTCTACTTGTCCCCAACCATCTTTTGCTCGTGGCACTAGCACATCTAAAATACGGTCTTCAGCTAATTCCTCTGCTCGAGTGCGATTTCGTTCAATCGCTTCTTGACGAATCATTTTAACTGCAGAATCGGTTAAATCTCGAATGATTGAATCAACTTCTTTACCAACATAACCTACTTCGGTAAATTTTGTTGCTTCAACTTTAATAAAAGGCGCTTTAGCTAATTTAGCTAAACGTCTTGCAATCTCAGTTTTACCAACACCTGTTGGTCCAATCATTAAAATATTTTTGGGTGTTACTTCATGGCGTAAAGCTTCATCTAATTGCATACGACGCCAACGATTACGTAAAGCTATAGCAACAGATCGTTTTGCCTTATCTTGTCCAATTATATATTGGTTTAATTCGCTTACAATTTCGCGAGGAGTCATTTCAGACATAATAAAATTCTCTTAGATCAGTTTAATTAATAATTGAGTTCTTCGATTGTTTGAAAATCATTAGTATACACACAAATATCACCTGCAATTGATAATGATTTTTGCACAATATCATGCGCTGATAGCGATGTATTATCAAGTAAAGCACGTGCAGCTGCTTGTGCATAAGGCCCACCAGAACCAATTGCAATTAAATCATCTTCTGGTTGGATAACATCTCCAGTACCAGTAATAATAAGTGATGCGCTTTCATCAGCAACAGCAAGTAATGCTTCAAGCTTACGTAGCATTCTATCTGTACGCCAATCTTTCGCTAGTTCAACAGCTGATTTGGTTAAATGCCCTTGATGCATTTCTAATTTTCGCTCAAATAATTCAAAAAGCGTAAAAGCATCAGCAGTACCACCAGCAAAACCTGCAATCACTTTATTATTATATAAACGGCGAACCTTGCGAGCGTTTCCCTTCATAATTATTCGTTCGCCTAGCGTGACTTGGCCATCCCCACCAATAACGACTTGGCCTTCTCGACGGACACTGACAATTGTTGTCATATTCTGCTCCTTCTTTTACATAAATAACTTAAATTGGAATGAATAGATTATATATTGGGGTGATAAGTCGATTTTCAATATCTTTATTTAAAGATATTGAAGGTTTATTCACGGGAAAGATATTTTAGGTTAGCACTTCTACAAACAATTATCACTTTGGTTCAAAATTAATTTTCATTCTTTTAACTTCATTATAAAGTATATTCGATGGTTTTGGTATGACGGCTAATTTTGTAGCTGCTAATGCTTCCCGACATAAAGCTTCATCACCACCTAATACTTTAACATCCAATAACAAACCATCGGGTGCGATACGAATTTCTAACATACAGCTTTGACCAACATAAAGCTTATTTGGATTAATAAATTTATTACTTATAGCACTTTTAACTAAAAATATATACTTATCTAATTCACCATTAGATGTACCTTTACGAGTCAATGAGGAACTAGATGTAGAAATAATTCCACCAAGAAGATCATTAACTTTTTTATCATTTTGAGCAGCTGCCGCCTTCTGCTTAATAGCTAGCCTTTCTTTTGCTATTTTCTCTTCCTCAACTTTTTTCTCTTCAGCTTTCTTTTTTGCTTCTAGTTTTTCTGCAATAGCTTTTTCCTCTGCTGCCTTTTGCTCAGCTGATCTCTTTTCTGCTTCTAACTTTCCTATAGCAGCTTTTTGCTCTTGTTTGAGTTTTTCTTCAAGTTTTAAACGTTCTTTTTCTAATTCTTGTAACTGCTGCTGTTGAACAAGCTGTTTTTCTTGAAAATTTTGAAACTGCCTATCAATTTGCTCCTTCCTTTGTTGTTCTGCTTTTTGTTGAGATATTGGGCTTTGCATTTGCCTTTGGTACTGTTCAGACATTATAGTTGGATCAACCATGATAGCATCAATTGTTTGCCCATTATTGCTGCCATAATTATTACTATCATCTTGTGTTAGCCTATAGCTTAAAATAATAATTAACGCTACATGCAGTATAATCGATATGATGATTGCAAGGCTTAACTTTGATTTTGAATTATTCGACATTGCTGACATTTCTAATATATTGTTATCATCGCTTAAATTTAAATTGGTTGAGTCATTAACCCTACAGACTTAACACCTGCAGATTGCAATAAATTCAACGCATTTATTATTTCTTCATAAGGAACATTTTTAGCACCACCAACTAAAAAAATTGCCTTTTCATTTAAAGCTAATTGCTGTTTAACTTCAGCAATAATTTGCTCTTGAGATAAATTTATTTGGCGCTCTTGATTAATGACTAATGTGTAAACACCAATGTCTGATACCTCTATAATAATTATTTTATTATCGGATGGTGAAACCGTTTTAGATTCAGAAGTTTGAGGCAGATCAACTTCAACACTTTGGCTAATAATAGGAGCGGTCGCCATAAAAATTAGTACCAACACTAATAACACATCAAGCAGTGGTACTATATTAATTTCAGATTTAGTTAAATAACGAGAACGCCTGCTCATAATTATTTCCTAATAGCCACAGCTTGACGTTGTAATATAGCTGAAAATTCATCAATAAAGTTAAGATAATTTTGCTCAATTCTTCCTACTTTTAATGATAATCGATTAAAAGCCATAACAGCGGGAATAGCAGCAAATAATCCAATAGCCGTAGCAATCAATGCTTCGGCGATTCCCGGAGCAACCATTTGCAAGGTGGCTTGTTTAACAGCACCAAGAGAAATAAATGCATGCATAATTCCCCAAACCGTCCCAAATAAACCTATATATGGACTAATAGATCCAACTGTACCTAAAAAAGCAATATTCAATTCTAACTTATCAAGTTCGCGGTTCATTGCTAAACGCATAGAACGCGATGCGCCATCTAAAGCGGCTTCGGACATATTAGGGTTAATTTGATACAACCGAGTAAACTCTTTGAAACCTGAATAAAAAATATGTTCTGTACCACTAAGTTCTTCTTTATTAAATTTTGCTTTATCAAACAAAACATTTAATTCATCAGCAGCCCAGAAATTATTATCAAATTGCTTTATTTGCTTTTTAGCTTGCCCTAAAACTTTCGTTCGTTGAAAGATGATAGCCCAAGATATCACTGAGAACATGAGTAGTAATAGTATGACACATTGTACTAATAGACCTGCTTGCAAAAACAGATCAACAATATTCAGGTTTTCCATTTATATAAACTCCAAAACTAATGACTTTGGAAGCGCACATGGCTTCATTTTAATAGTATCAACACAAGCAATAATAACATTAGCTTCGCTAATATATTGCTGATTTTGGTTGGTAATAGTTTGCTTAAAAATAATAGATGCTTTACCAATTTTTTCAACTTTACTGTTGATAGTTAACATATCATCTAAACGAGCTGGGAAATTGTAATTAATATCCATCTTTTTCACAACAAAAGCAATACTTTCTTGTAACAACTTGTACTGGCTAATACCTAAGTGTCTAAGCATTTCTGTTCTAGCACGTTCAAAAAAAGCAAGATACCGAGCATGGTAAACAACACCACCAGCATCTGTGTCTTCATAATAAACTCTAGCATTCCAATTAAATTGTTTCATCTTTACATTTCATATCAAATAAAATTAAGAGATATTATATCTGAATATAGATTCAGCTGCACTATGATATAAAATCACCTAAATAAAAAATTATTATTTTTAATTAACCTGCTTATTTGAATTAAATTATAGCTACTTAAAATGAAAAAGGCGGCTATAAGCCACCTTTTTCAACTTATAAGATTCTTAAATCGCTACTTATTGTTAGTTTCTTTTTCACTACTTATACGTTCAATCCAAAGTCCAGAAACTACTGAAATCATACATGCAGCTATAAGTCCAATAAACCATAAAATGTAATACATAATAATTCCTTAATAAAGTGAATGCTTATTATTTTCTATATGATTTTTATCAATTCGTCCAAACATTTTTATATAAGTCCAAATTGTATACAAAAGAACAATTGGTAAAAATATCAATACAACAATAAACATTATATTAAGTGTTAATTGGCTTGATGAAGCGTCCCATATTGTTAAACTAGCATTAGGCATAATGTTAGAAGGCATAATAAATGGAAAAGTTGCAATGCCATATGTGAATAGTACACAAGCAATAGTTAACGCTGATAAAACAAATACCAAAGCATTTTTATTTAAGCCAGAACACAAAATAGTTAGTAAAGGTAGTACAACACCCAATGTAGGGATAACCCATAAAATAGGATAATTCATATAGTTAGATAACCATGAAGCATCTGTTGATACAGTCTTGCTTAATGGGTGAGACACCCCATTGTGATCAATTGCACTTGTAATCTCATAGCCGTGCATGCCAAATGCTACCCAAATCCCAGCTAAAATAAATGCAATTAGCATTATTAAACTAGCAATTTGTGTAGCCTTTCTGGCTCTTAAATAAAGCTCACCTGACGTTTTCATTTGTAGCCATGCGCCACCATGAGCAACAAATAACATTAGACTCACAATTCCTGTTAATAGTGCAAAAGGATTAAGTAAACCGAAGAAATTGCCATCATAAAAAACGCGGTAAGAATTATCAAATCTAAATGGAACGCCTTCTAATAAATTGCCAAAAGCAACACCAAAAACCAATGCTGGTACAAAGCTTCCTGCAAAAATACCACTATCCCATAAATTACGCCACTTAGAATTTTCAAGTTTACTTCGATAATCAAAACCAATTGGTCTAAAAAAAAGCGCACACAGCACGAGAATCATTGCAATATAAAAACCTGAGAATGCAGCAGCATAAACCATAGGCCAAGCGGCAAATATTCCTGCTCCAGCTGTAATTAGCCAAACTTGGTTACCATCCCAGTGAGGCGCAATCGTATTTATCATAATACGACGCTCTGTATCTGTCTTACCAATGAATGGTAATAAAATACCTACCCCCATATCAAAACCATCAGTGACAACAAAACCGATTAAAACAACACTAATCAGTAGCCACCAGATAACACGTACAATTTCGTAATCAATCATTGTGTATACTCCCTATGCCTTATTCTGTACCGGTTGTGTTTTTTCATAATGATAGCTGCCGGTACCTAAAGAACTTGGTCCTAATCTAGCAAACTTAAACATCAAAAACATTTCAGCAACTAAGAACAATGTATAAAGACCACAAATAAGAATCATAGTAAATAATACTTCACCTGAAGTTAATGACGAATTTGCAACACCTGTTGGTAAAATATCTTGAATTGCCCAAGGTTGACGACCATATTCAGCAACAAACCAACCACACTCACAGGCAAGCCATGGGAATGGTAAAAATAAAACTAATAAACGGTGTAGCCAACTTATTTCACCAACTCTATTTTTATAAGTTGCCCATACCCCTATCGCAGTACCAAGAATCATTAATAAACCTAAACCAACCATTCCTCTAAATGCCCAAAATAGTGGCCAAACAGTAGGAATTGAGTCGTCAACAGCTGCTTTAATATGTTTTTCTGTAGCTTGAGAAATTGTGAGGTTATCACGATCTGTAAAACGTTTAACAAGATAACCATAGCCTAAATCTGCTTTATTATCTTCAAACGCTTTAAAAACAGCCGGTTCCTGATCACCTTGTTGAATCTTCTGTAGGTTTGAAAAAGCTAAAATTCCATTACGAATTCTCTTTTCATTATCCGCTAAAATATCCTTAAGTCCTGTTACTTGAGTATCAAATGAACGTGTTGTCATTATACCCATTACATAAGGAATCTCAATTGCGAATAAATTTTCTCTATTTTTTTGGGATGGAAACGCAATAACATTGAATGAAGCTGGAGCTGGTTGAGTTTCCCATTCACCTTCAATCGCAGCAAGTTTCGTAGGTTGAACAGTTGCTAATTCATGACCGGCTTCATCTCCCATTATAGCAACAGCAATTGACATAATAAAACCAAAGACTGCGGCAATCGCAAAAGAACGTTTTGCAAATGCAACATCACGCTTTTTCAAGAGATAATAAGAGCTTATGCTTAAGACAAAAATAGCACCAGTTAAATATCCTGCAGTAACAGTATGAACGAACTTATATTGAGCAACTGAATTGGTAATTAACTCATAAAAGTTAGTCATTTCCATACGAGAGTTAATTGGGTTGAAATCGGAACCAACAGGAAATTGCATCCAACCATTAGCCACTAAAATCCAAAGAGCCGAAAGGTTAGAACCAAAAGCAACACACCAAGTAACCATCAAATGTTTACCACGGCTTAATCTATCCCAACCAAAAAAGAACAAACCAACCATTGTTGATTCTAGGAAAAAAGCCATCAATCCCTCAATTGCTAACGGCGCACCAAAAATATCACCCACATAATGTGAATAATAAGACCAGTTAGTACCAAATTGGAATTCCATGGTTAAACCTGTTGCAACACCTACTGCAAAATTAATACCAAACAGTTTGCCCCAGAATTTTGTCATATCTTTCCAGACTTGCTTTCCACTAACAACGTATACTGTTTCCATAATTGCTAGCATAAATGCCAAGCCTAGCGTTAATGGAACAAATATAAAATGATACATTGCGGTAAGTGCAAACTGGAGGCGTGATAGTTCTACTATATCTAACATAAACGCTCCCTAACCTTTAATTGCTACAAAAATTTCTAACATCATTGTAATATATTGTACACCAATATTTAAAGAAGAAAATTGATGTAAATCAAAAAACGCTACTTAAATCTTTCTTTTGCTGTTTTACCTATGTCAGATAAATTCCTGACGACAAAAACACCTGCATCCTGTAGTACTTTAGTTTTTTCTTCTGCAGTACCTCTATTTCCCGAAATAATAGCACCGGCGTGCCCCATCCGTTTACCCACTGGTGCAGATAACCCTGCGATATAAGCAATTACTGGTTTTGTAACATGTTTTTTGATATATTCGGCTGCTTCTTCTTCAGCATTGCCCCCAATTTCACCTATCATTATGATAGCTTCAGTTTCAACATCTTTTTCTAACAATGCTAAAATAGTAGTAAAATCACTCCCGAGAATGGAATCACCACCAATACCAATACAAATTGACTGACCTAATCCAATATCAGTTGTTTGTTTAACCGCTTCATAAGTTAATGTTCCCGAACGAGACACAATACCTATACGGCCAGCTAAATGAATATGTGCAGGCATAATACCAATTTTACATTTATCTGGAATAATAATCCCAGGGCAATTTGGACCAATCATGATCACATCATTATTTTGTTTTAACTTTTCTTTAACAATAAGCATATCTAAAGTTGGAATACCTTCAGTAATACATACAATCAATTTGATACCAGCATCAATTGCTTCAAGTATTGAATCTTTACCAAATGCTGCCGGGACATAAATAACACTTGCGGTTGCATTCGTTGCTTTAACTGCATCTTTAACCGTATTAAAAACAGGTAATCCTAAATGTGTAGTTCCGCCTTTACCAGGAGTTACTCCTCCAACTAACTTCGTACCATAAGCTAAAGCTTGCTGTGAATGAAAGGTGCCCTGACTACCAGTAAATCCTTGGCAAATAACTCTGGTCTCTTCATTAACTAAAATTGACATATTAACTATTTCCTCCACCCTATTGTTATGCTACTGCAACTATTTTTTGAGCCGCATCCGTTAAGCTTTGTGCTGAAATAACATTCAATTTACTTTTAGCAAGAATTTTTCTGGCAAGTTCAGCATTATTTCCTTCAAGCCGAACAACTACTGGGACAGTAAGGCCATTTTCTTTAATGGCACTAATAATGCCATCAGCAATTAAATCACAACGAACGATACCCCCAAAAATATTAACTAAAATAGCTTTTACATTTTTATCGGATAGAATTAGTTTAAAGGCTTCGGTAACCCGTTCTTTTGTCGTTCCACCACCAACATCTAAAAAATTTGCTGGCTCCCCTCCATGCAGTTTAATAATATCCATAGTCGCCATTGCAAGACCAGCACCATTAACCATGCAACCAATATTACCCTCTAATGAAACATAGCTAATCCCTTGCTTTGCAGCAATAGATTCGCGTTCATCCTCTTGTGTTGTATCTCTTAAAACATTTAAATTCGGATGCCTAAATAGTGCATTATCATCTAGAACAATTTTAGCATCTAAACAAATTAGCTCATCCGAATCAGTAATAACTAGAGGATTTACTTCTGCTAATGCAACATCATTTTCTAAAAAAAGTTTAGCGAAATTGACAAATAATTTTGCAAATTGGTTAATTAACCTTCCAGTTAAACCTAATTTAAAAGCCAGCTCATAACCTTGGTAAGTGCAAGGACCGGTTAAAGGATCTAGTGAGATTTTATGAATTAAATGCGGAGATTTATCAGCAACACTTTCAATATCTATTCCCCCTTCAGTTGATGCCATAATAACAACACGTTTCAAACTACGGTCAATTACCGCCCCCAAATAGAGTTCTTTCTGGATATGAAATGCTTTTTCAATTAAAATTTTATTAACCGGTTGACCTTTAGCAGTTGTTTGGTAAGTAACAAGATATTGTCCTAGCCATTTTTCAGCAAATTGTTTTATTTCACTGAAATTTTTTGTACAAATAACGCCACCAGCCTTAGCTCTTCCTCCTGCATGCACCTGACATTTTACAGCCCAAGAGCTACTTGCAGAAGTCTGAGAAGACAATTCAGCTAAAGTATCTTGTATTTCATCTATGGAGTTGCAAACATACCCTTCAGGTACAGGTAAATTATATTGCTTAAAAAGATATTTTGATTGATACTCATGAAGGTTCATAAAGAATTTCCGCAATTTAAGTGAACATTAAACTTTTTATAATTTTAATTCAATATGAATAAATTGTGTAGTAAAGAATGTTTTATGTTTAATATGGTTTAATGTAATTGAGAATTATTGCTGATGACATGCGACAATGATATACTCAAAAAATTGTTTTGATCGTAATTATTGTAAAGGTATAAATATGAAGCAAGTTGGTATTTTTTTTGGTAGTGACACTGGCAATACGGAAAATGTAGCTAAACAAATCCAACTCATTTTAGGCGAAGATAGAGCCCAACTTTTTGATATTGCTAAATCAACAAAAGAAAGCATAGCTCAGTTTGATTATCTTTTCTTTGGTATTCCAACTTGGTATTATGGTGAATCTCAGGCCGACTGGGATGACTTTTTCCCTAATCTAGAGCAAATTAATTTTAACGGTAAAACCGTTGCTATTTTTGGCTGTGGTGATCAAGAAGATTATGCCGAATATTTTTGTGATGCAATGGGAACCTTACGTGACATTATTTCCCTAAAAGGGGCCAAAATTGTCGGAAATTGGTCCACTGAAGGTTATAGCTTTGAAGCCTCTAAAAGCTTAGTGGATAATACACATTTCGTTGGTTTAGCTATTGATGAAGATCGCCAACCCGAGTTGACAGACGAACGCATAAATACTTGGGTCAAACAAGTTCAAGCCGAAATGGGAATTTAGCCTACCAAATGATTTCTTTTATTTTCCGTTAATTATTTTTATAATAACGCATATTAATATATATTGGGATGTAATATGACAAATCATGATAAAGATAATAATGCCGCGCTTAAAAGTGCGGGTTTAAAAGTTACGTTACCACGATTGAAAATTTTAGAGTTATTACGTGATCCTTCATGTCAGCATATTACAGTAGAAGATATTTATAAAAAGCTACTTGATATGGGAGAAGAAATCGGACTTGCCACTGTTTATCGTGTTTTAAATCAATTTGATGATGCAGGGATTGTTACTCGCCATAATTTTGAAGGTGGTAAAGCTGTTTTTGAACTTGCGACACAACAGCATCATGATCATTTAATTTGTTTAGATTGTGGTGAAGTATTCGAATTTCGAGACGAAATTATCAATATGAGACAAAAAGAAATTGCTGAACAATATGGTGTTAAATTAACTTTCCATAGTCTTTACCTTTATGGTCATTGCCAATCAGGCAACTGTAAAGAACACCCTGAACTTCATACAAAAAAATAAGCCTATTCCAATAGGCTTTTTCCTTCTTTAAAATATAAATCTTTAGTTTATCTTTTAGGTTAGTAATTACATGAAACAACTTTTGAATTTTATTCCTCTTGTTTTCTTTTTTGTGTTTTTGACAATGTATGATGTTTTTGTTGGTGTACAAGCATTGATGATATCAGCAACTGTCTCTTTTCTTATCATACTTATTATTTACAGAAAGCTAGATAAAATAGAATTGATATCTTATTTGATGATTATTATTTTTGGCGGATTTACACTCTATACACGAGAACCAAATATAATTAAATGGAAAGTAACAATTATTAACTTTTTATTCGCCTCAGCATTACTAATTGGCAAGTTTATTTTCAAGAAAAATCTACTTCAACAAATGTTAGGCAAAGAAATACAGCTTGATATGCTTATTTGGAACAGGTTAAATACATTATGGATAGCATTTTTTATATTATGCGGCATAGTTAGCTTATTTGCAACCTACTATACAACAGATGATTTTTTTTGGATATTTAAAGTATTTATATTACCAATTATATCATTGTTATTATCATTAATTTCAGGTATTTATATCTATAAAAATATGAAAAAAGATATAGATAACAAATAAAATAACATAATTTGGAGCTTTCAAAAAATGAAACAAAACACAGACATTCCAAAAGGGCAATTAGTACTAAGAACACTTGCTATGCCCGCAGATACCAATCCTCATGGTCATATCTTTGGTGGTTGGATAATGTCACAAATGGATCTTGCTGGTGGGATATTATCAAAAGAAATAGCCAAAAATCGCGTTGTGACCATTAATGCTAGCAGCATCACATTTTATAAACCAGCTATGGTTGGCGATGTTGTCTGTTGTTATGCGCGTTGCATCAAGACGGGGAAAACATCGATAACAATTGGTATAGAAGTATGGGTAAAAAAATTAGTTGATACTGGTAATATGACACAACGCTTTTGTATTACTGATGCTGAATTTACTTATGTTTCAGTTGATAAACATAATAAATCTAAACCATTACCAGAGATCTTTCAAAATTATGATTGTACGAAAGATTCAATTAATAAATTAAATCTTAGTGATAGTTAATAAATATGCAATTTTCCTCATTTCATGCATTAATAAGTACTCTTATATTTCTTGTTTATTGGTTGATTATTGTTGCGACAACATTACGTGTAGTTTTTAAGCGCAGACCAACAACTTATGTTATTGCATGGATGTTGGTAATTTATATTTTACCTATCGTTGGAGTGATTCTTTATTTTGCACTTGGCGAAACCCATTTAGGACAACAAAGAGTTAAACGCTCACAAAAAATGCGTCCAACTATCGTAAAATTTATCAATAGATTAAGTGACTTTCCTAATATTTTTACTAATAATGTTAGTGCTGTCAGTAAACCAATTTTTCAGCTTTGTAAACATCAAACTGGTCTTGATGGAATTAATGGTAATCATATCGAATTACTCAGTGACACAGATAGCATTTTTGATCGTTTAATTGAAGATATAAATAAAGCGACTTCGAATATTGAGATGGTATTTTATATATGGAATGAAGGTGGACGAGCTAATGATGTTGAACAAGCACTGATTCAAGCAACTAAACGCGGAGTAATTTGCCGCTTAATGATTGATTCAGCGGGAAGTAGGCATTTTATTAGAACCAGTGCAAGTAAAAGAATGCGTGAAGCCGGAATTATCATTATCGAAGCCTTGCAAGTCAACTTACTTCGATTTATGTTTAGGCGCTTAGATCTGCGTCAACATCGTAAAGTTGCGATTATTGATAACTATATATCTTATACGGGTAGTATGAATATTGTCGATCCTCGTTTCTTTAAACAAAATAAACATGTAGGTGAATGGGTTGATATTATGGTCAGAATGAGTGGACCGGTTACTACTTTAATGGGGGCTATCTACGCAAGTGATTGGGTGTTAGAAACAGGAAACTATTTAGCATTACCTCAAATAACTGATTTTGCCGAACCACCAGAAGATAAAAAACACATTATGCAATTGATAGCTTCAGGTCCAGGATACATGGAAAACATGATCCACCAAGCATTATTAACTGCGATCTATTCAGCACAAGAACAAATCATTTTTACCACACCTTATTTAGTGCCAAGTGACGATATTTTACATGCTGTATGCACAGCAGCCCAGAGAGGTGTTGAGGTTATTATCATCATTCCTAAAAAGAATGACTCTCTTATGGTGAAATGGGCTAGTCGCGCATTTTTTTCTGAATTATTAGAGGGCGGAGTAAAACTTTACCAATTCAATGATAATTTATTGCATACCAAAAGTGTACTAATTGATAATCAGTTAAGCCTTGTAGGCACCGTTAATTTAGATATGCGGAGTTTATGGCTTAATTTTGAAATTACTGCAGTTATAGATGATGCCGAATTCGCCAAATCACTCTCTCAACTCTTACAAAAATACTTATCACAATCGGATGAAATAACTTTTGATGACTGGAAAAAACGCCCCATTTGGCAACATATAGTAGAACGCCTTTTTTATTTTTTTGCACCACTTCTTTGATATTTATAAATTAAAAACAAATATGCATTGTTTTTTAGTTTTTTTAGTAACCATTTTGTGACAGATCAGGTTTAAAATGATTGTTATGAATACGATAAACATTTGTCTGAATCGAACCATCAATATTAAGTACAATTTCACGCCATCCAGGTGCATCATCGCTTGATAGCTGAAAGTCATAACTTCCTGGTTTGAATTGCACACATGTTGAAGGAGTAGAAAATGCTAAACAGTTATGCCATATATACTTTTGATTTTGATGTATATGTCCCCAACCTAGCCCTTTTATTTTAGGATTGTTTTGAATAATTTGTTCTAATTTATCGCTATTTTTTAAAATATGCTGATCCAACCAATTGCAGCCAGATTTGATAGGATGATGATGCAAAAAAACAAGTACTTCTCTATCTGGATAACTTTGTAATGCGTTTTTAAAAAAATTAAGTTCCGATTTAGACAAAAAACCATAAGCACACCCCATGACTTGGCTGTTTAATAAAACAATTAACCATTTATCACCCAATAGTACTATTTTATTGCTAGCAAGTTGATAATTAGAAAAAACATCTTGCATAAAAATATAATTATCATGATTTCCAGCCAACCATACACAAGGTGTATTAAATTTCCTTATATTTGTTGCAAAACGAATATAAGCTTCTTTTGAGCCATCTTGCACAAAGTCACCTGTTGCCACAATTAAATCAAATATTTTATTTCGACGCTTAATTTCAGTGATAACCGATGAAAAACTTGCGTTTGAATTAACTCCTAATAATACATTATTATCCTTGGAAAAAAGATGAGTATCAGTAATATGTAATATATTACTGTAATTCTTATTTCGGTTAGAAAGCTGTAAAAAAGACGCCAAAATTTACCTCAACCTTCTGTTAAATTATATTAATGCTTAATGATATTCACGATAAATTGTAACATTATAATCGATTATAATATTTTATTATAAAACCAAGTATATTTATTAAGTGTAAATGCGACCATTAATAATAAACTATTTCCATTCATTTTTTAATAAAATATGGTTAAGTTGCAACCATTGAAGTGCAATAATTGATGCTGCATTATTGATAATTCCATTTTCAACCCATTGGTAAGCCTTTTCTCTACTAATAACATGCACTTTAATATCTTCATTTTCTTCAGCAAGTCCATGAATACCACTTGCTGTTGATGAATCCACTTCGCCAACTATAATATGTAATTTTTCTGTTAAACCGCCTGGAGAAGCTAAATAACTAATTATAGGCTTACAACGACCAATTGAAATACCAGCTTCTTCCATCGCTTCACGCCTTGCAACATCTTCATAGGATTCATTTTTATGATCCATCATTCCTGCAATTAACTCTAGCAGCCATGGGCTCTGTTGCGTTTCTATAGCCGCAATACGAATTTGCTCAATCATTACTACTTTATCGCGCTTAGCATCGTACGCTAACAATACTACAGCATGCCCACGCTCTAAAATTTCTCTTGAGACTTCTTCACTAATTGAACCATCAAATTGACGGTATTTAAAACGATATTCAAATAACGAAAAAAAGCCTTTATATAAAAGACGTTTAGTTAAATTAAATACGTCTTTGTTGTCAAAAAGGATTGGATTATTCTTAATTTTCATATGCCCCCTCAATTTTAGGTTGAATTTTAATAAAAAGTGCGAATAGCGAATAAACTATGCTTACTATATCTTAATTATCTGTTAAAATTATATAAATGAGAATGCTACTATATTTTAATGTTTTTTAAAGAGAAAATTAATGAAAAAAACTTTAACCTTTCTAATCGGCTTAGCCTTAAGCCAATCTGTATTTGCCGAAAATTTGGTACAGGTTTATGAACAAGCTAAGGAAACCAATCCTGATTTGCGCAGTTCATTAGCTGAAAAAGATAAGGCATATTCAGCAATTTCAGGATCGCGTGCAAGTTTACTTCCACAAATTGGTCTAAATGCTTCTTATGGTGTTACGCATGGTCGTCGAGATAGCAGTGGCGTTAAAACTAAAAGCGGCAATTTATACCAATTGACCTTAACACAAAGTATTTTCGATTATTCGAATTGGAAAGTTCTAGACATAACCAAAAAGCAAGCTTCCATCGCTGACATCGCTTACCAATATCAAGGTCAAACATTGATATTAAATACATCTGTCGCTTACTTTAATGTATTAAAAGCACTTGATGCATTAAGTTTTATTGATGCACAAAAAAAAGCCATTGGGCGCCAATTAGAGCAAACTCGCCAACAGCATCAAGTTGGTTTAGTTGCAATTACTGATGTACAAAATGCCCAAGCAAATTACGATCTTACTGTTGCGCAACAAGTTAATGCTTTAAATGATTTAAACAATGCTCTCGAATATTTACGTCAAGTAAGTGGTCGCTTTTATTCTAAATTGGCTACCGTTGATCCTAAAACGTTCCAAGCGGTTGCACCAACTCAAATTAGCACTTTGTTAAAACAATCTGAAATATCTAATCTCAATCTATTAACAATGAAATTAAATCAAGATATTGCGCGTGAGCAAATTAAGCTTGCTCAAGCGGGGCATCTACCTACTGCTAATTTAAATGCTTCAACCAATTTAAACAAAAATGATCGATATGGTAGCAATAGCACGCATACTAAGTCATATTCAGGAAATAATTATGTAGGGATTAACTTAAATATGCCTATTTTTTCTGGTGGTGCTACTATGTCAAAAGTTGATCAAGCACAACATAATTTTGTTAGTTTTAGCGAAAAACTGGAAAGTACTAATCGAAATGTAATCAACCAAGTACGTTCTTCATACAATAATATTTCTTCATCAATCAGTGCTATTAAAGCTTACCAACAAGCTGTTATTTCAGCTGAAAGTTCATTAGAAGCAACAACATCAGGATACCAAGTAGGAACACGAACTATCGTTGATGTATTAAATGCAACTACACAACTTTATAGTTCTAAAAGAAATTTATCAGATGCAAAATATAACTATTTAACTAGTTTGTTACAACTGAAATATGCTGTTGGTACATTAACAGCTGATGATCTTGTCACACTAAATAACATGCTTGGTAATGAAGTTGGTACCTTGGTAACAATTAAATAATTATTTAGAAATAAAGGGCGATTAAATCGCCTTTATTTTTAACTTAAAATCTGGTTATTATCCATTTTTTACGACTTGCACTTACTAAATTTAGTACTCTTCAACCTTATAAAGTTACATAAAATTTTCCTAATCTAATATTTAAAATCCACAATAACTATAATAATCATTGCAATTTTTGATAGGCAATGCCTGTCCGTATATAAAGTATATACCTTTCTAAAAGGTAATATATTTAGCGGCCATTTGTATTGTTAATTTATGCTGCTAAATTGGCGACCAACAAGAAATGATTGAACTTAGCAATATTACTTTTATTGCTATTTCATTTAATCGCTACACTCAATTGCTAACAGTTCTGCGCAATAAAAATCATACTTAATACATCAAACTATTATCTGATTATTGTGAGGGTATTAGTAACTAAATTTTACGCCAAGCGTCTATTGAAAAGCTTGTACAAGAATTGATACAAACTAAAACGTTATTAAAAGCAAAGTCCATCTACAACATAAACTTGAGTTGGAAAAGATTAAATAGATAATAAATACTATATCTTTTATGTTGATTATCTTAAACTGGAGCGAATATATTAAAGAAAGTTTAGGGCAAAATATAATTATGAAATGTTACCCTTTAAAAAAAGAATTTTGGCTAAACCAATTAAATGTTTTTAATAAACGAATAATGAAACTTAACACCCTAATAAATTAAAATATATAATATAGATTCCATACATCTTAACAAACATATTAATTTGTTAAGATGCAGTTTCTATAATAAAGATATCAATTACGAAATTCGCATTCCTGGTTTAGCGCCACTATCTGGTGATAGTAGGTACACACCTTCGCCATCATCTTTACCACTTGCACAAAGCACCATTCCTTCTGAAACACCAAAGCGCATTTTACGAGGTGCTAAGTTAGCAATCATAATAGTTAAACGCCCAATTAACACCTCTGGGTCAGGATAAAACTGCTTGATACCTGAAAGCACGTTACGGGTTTCGTCACCAATATCAAGCGTTAATTGAAGTAATTTATCGGATCCTTCAACAAAACAAGCATGTTTAATTAAAGCAACGCGCATATCGACTTTAGCAAAATCATCAAAATTAATCGTCTCAGCGATAGGTTCAGCAACTTTAGGGTTTACAGGTTGTGCTAATGCAGTTTGTTGTTTTGTTTCTTCAATCATGGTTGTAATTTTATCCATATCAATACGATTAAATAAAGCTTTAAACTGATTAATTTTATGACTTGTTAAAGCATTATCAATTTCGCTCCATTCTAATTTGCTATTTAAAAATGCCTCTGTACGTTCAGCCAATGAAGGCACAATTGGTTTTAAATAAGTCATTAAGATGCGGAATAAGTGAATTCCCATTGAACAAATATCTTGCAATACTTGATCTTGCCCTTCTTGTTTAGCAACCACCCAAGGTGCCTTTTCGTCAATATATCGGTTAGCTTCGTCAGCAAGTGCCATAATTTCACGAATTGCCTTGCCTGATTCGCGTTGTTCAAAATAGTCAGCAATCACTTTTGCTTTTTTAACAAACAAGGAATACAGTTCAGGCTCTGCCACTTTATTTGATAATTTGCCGTCAAAGCGTTTATAAATAAATCCTGCAGAACGCGAAGCTATATTGACAACTTTATTGACTAAATCGCTATTTACTCGTTGCACAAAATCTTCAAGATTTAAGTCAATATCATCAATATGTGAGGATAATTTAGCTGCATAATAATAACGTAAGCAATCAGGATCTAAATGTTTTAGATAGGTACTTGCTTGAATAAAAGTGCCGCGTGATTTAGACATTTTCGCACCATCAACAGTCACATAACCATGTACAAAAATATTGGAAGGCTTACGATATTCGCTACCTTCAAGCATAGCAGGCCAAAATAAGCTGTGAAAATAAACAATATCTTTACCAATAAAGTGATACAGTTCTGTACTTGAATTTTTGTCCCAAAACTCATCAAAAATTGGTTTATTTTTTTTATTACAGTAATTTAAGAAAGATCCCATATAACCAATTGGCGCATCTAACCAAACGTAAAAATACTTACCAGGAGCATCGGGGATCTCAAATCCAAAATAAGGTGCATCACGACTAATATCCCACGGTTGTAAACCAGATTCAAACCACTCTTGCATTTTATTAGCAACTTGATCTTGTAATGTTCCTGAACGAATCCACTCTTGTAACATATTTGAAAAAGCAGGTAGATCAAAAAAGAAGTGCTCAGAATCTTTCATAACAGGTGTAGCACCAGATACTACTGATTGGGGATTAATTAAATCAATTGGATTATAAGTTGCTCCGCAAACTTCACAGTTATCACCATACTGATCTGGTGCTTTACAGCGTGGGCAAGTACCTTTTACAAAACGGTCAGGTAAAAACATCTGTTTTTCAGGATCGAATAGCTGTGAAATAACTTTAGTTTTAATATAGCCATTCGCTTTTAAACGTTTATAAATTTGCTCTGATATCTGACGATTTTCTGGGCTATGTGTTGAATGGTAATTATCATAACTAATATTAAAGCCAGAAAAATCACGTTGATGTTCGGTTTTGACATCACTAATCATCTGCTCTGGAGTAATCCCCAATTGCTGAGCTTTGAGCATAATCGGCGTGCCATGGGCATCGTCAGCACAAATAAAATAGATCTCATTTCCCCGCATACGTTGATAGCGTACCCATACATCAGCTTGAATGTGTTCTAGCATATGACCTAAGTGAATTGCACCATTGGCATAAGGAAGTGCACAAGTCACTAATATTTTGCGTTGAGTTTTCATGTTGATTTATTACCCTTTTTTACATAATGGCAGAAATAGTACATCAATCGTGGGATTATCGCTAGATTTATGCCATAATTTCATAAAATTTATATGCTCAATTTACTTTTCAAACAGCAAATAATCATTTTTTAGTGAGGTAAACCAATAAAATGTACCGCCCTATTATTATTTAATGTTTTTTAGCTTTTGATACAAGGTAATTGGAAATAAAACGAGTATAAATACTGAGGCACAAAGAGATAACCACAATGAATACTGAAGTAAAAAAAATTCTTGAAAATTTTACTCATTCAACGCTAAAAAAAAATTTACTTGAACTTGGCGCAATAAAAGAATGTGAAATAGTTAATCACTGCTTAACTATAAATTTAACAATGCCTTTCGCTTGGCAATCTACTTTTGAAGAATTGAAAAAAATAACCTCTCCAGAATTGCTTAAGCTTAACAGCGTTAATGATATTGACTGGCATATTGAATATAAAATTGCTACTTTAAAACGTGCTAATAACAAAAATGCCATTAATAATATAAAAAACATTATCGCGATAAGCTCAGGAAAAGGCGGCGTTGGAAAATCATCAACAGCGGTCAATCTTGCGCTAGCTTTACAAAAACAGGGGGCTAAAGTAGGGATTTTAGATGCAGATATTTATGGCCCCTCGATCCCAACCATGTTAGGTACAGAAAACCAGCAACCCTTAACACCCGATAATAAACATATGACACCAATAATGGCATATGGGCTTGCAAGCAATTCCATTGGTTATTTAGTTGATTCCGATAGTGCCATGGTATGGCGTGGACCTATGGCAAGTAAAGCTCTATTACAGATTTTACAAGACACGCTTTGGCCAGAACTCGACTATCTTGTCATTGATATGCCTCCAGGCACAGGGGACATCCAATTAACCCTAGCGCAAAACATTCCAGTTACTGCTGCTGTAATTATCACAACGCCTCAAGATATTGCCTTAATCGATGCAAAAAAAGGTATTACCATGTTTAATAAAGTAAACATCCCAACACTAGGAATTATTGAAAACATGAGTTACCACATTTGTGAACATTGTGGACATCATGAGGCCATCTTTGGTGAAGGTGGTGCAAAACGTTTAACTGAACAATATCAAACAAAATTGCTAGGGCAAATTCCACTTCAAAAAATGTTACGCCAAGATCTTGATACAGGAAAGCCCACTGTTATTAACCACCCTGATAGCGAATTTAGCCAACTTTATTATCAAATAGCAGGAAGTATTGCTAGTGAGTTATATTGGCAAGGTGAAGCGATTTTGCCTGATATCCCTTTTAAAACTATATAAATTTAAAATCGATATATTGGCTACTAAATATAATAGCCAATATATCAAGATGAAATTTAAATAATAATGTGTAAATAATCCAGCATTTTTCAATAAATAATTCAAATAATAATCAATATGACACCAATCAGTATCTACTATTTTAAATGACTAAACTCCTCCTTCGCCTTAATTAATTGTTGAGTAAATTCCGAGTTTGTATGTAGCTGAGCCACAACAGCCGCTGCCATAATCTTTGCAGCATCGACATCACTTTGCCAATGATAACCACAAATTACCCGACTTTCGCCTATTTCATAACCACGCTTAAAAATTTCATTTTGTCTCTCTGGATTGATTTCAGCAAGTACTAGCGAAATAGCAAATCCCATTGTAGTATGACCTGATGGATAAGAGCCATTAGTTGATAATGTTTTTTCATCTTCTGGACGACAAGTTGGCTCATTAAAAAAAGAAAATGGTCTAACTCGATTATAAAAATTTTTAGCAGAACGAGTCGCCAGATCACCGGCATCTTCTTTCATCGTAGTAATGAGTTTATAAATCTCGGGAGTTGTAGTTATAGAAATTTCAGATCCAAAAGAGGAGGAAAACTGTTTGGCTATATTATCCTTACTAGAATCAGCATCTAAATAAGCTTGATGTCCTCGTTCAGAATTACGAAGTGACTTACCCCAATCATACATCGCTTTATCCCTAAGAAAATCAACACTATTAAAAGAAGGAGGAGGAGGTAATAAAAATAAACTATTAGGCGATTGATTTTCTGTAAGGTAAAAATCTTGTGGATTAGTCGTCACATCTTTAATATTATTGGCATAAACATTTGTAGATATTAAGACACACATAATAATACTGTTTACAAAGATTTTTTGCATATAAGTTTCCTTATTAAAAAGCACTATAATTCTCGGCAACCAACACCAACAACTTATGATAACTAACCTGCTTATTTAAATAGATTAATTGCCCTATAAGATAAATAAGTAATAAATATTTCTTATTTTAAGCATATCAATGTGGTTATTTAACAACATTCACCAATTAATAGCTTAGTTAATCATAAAAATAATTTCTTTATTAATAAACAAACAAATTTTTTATATGTGATAACTATCACATTTATTTTTATTGAAATTTTTTGACTTATTATTGCTCACTAAATTGAGTAATCAAAAATGTTATTCATTGGATAAATTATCAAATCTAGCATAATATGAATATGACAGCTGAATAATGCTAAATTTATAGTAAATAAAGCTGTAAAACTTTAATAAGTTCACTCTATCGAAACAACGTTATTAGTTACAACACTAAGGAAACTGTTATGCAAAAAAGAGTTAATGAAATCACCATGCGCGGAGCACCTATTACTTTGTTAGGCACACAAATTAAAGTTGGCGACACAGCGCCCAATTTTATCGTGCAAGATTTAAAAATGGAGCCCATTAAATTGTCCGATTTTAAAGGTAAAATCAGAATTATTAATTCGGTTCCATCCATTGATACCTCAGTATGTAGTGCTCAAGTGCATCGCTTTAACGTCGAAGCGGCAAAATTAAAAGACACAGTGATATTTTCAATTAGCGTCGATTTACCTTTTGCCTTAAATCGCTACTGTGCTGCTGAAGGTATTGATGCCGTTAAAGTCACCTCAGATCATAAAGAACTCAACTTTGGTTTAAAATATGGAGTTGTTATTGAAGAGTTGCGATTACTTTCTCGATCTGTATTTGTCATTGATAAAAACGACAAAATTGTTTATGTGGAATATGTCAAAGAAACCTCTTCTGAACCTGATTATGACAAAGTCCTAGCTGCAGTTAAAGCACTAGAATAAATCGCTATAATGAAACATCGCCCTCAAATACTAATATTGGTGGCGATTAAGTTTAAGATTTATTCTTAGCAACTATTTAATAGACAAACATATTCAGTTATAATCAAAAGTAATCTAATATTCCCTCCAAAATCTTAATCATGAATAATAGTATTAACCGATCTCGGGTTTGGTCATCAATTCTTTGTCTTGCATTTGCGGCATTTATTTTTAATACAACGGAATTTGTACCTGTCGGGCTATTACCCAATATTGCTGAAAGCTTTTCAATGGACGTAGCCCATGCTGGATTATTACTCACTATTTATGCGTGGGCTGTTTCGTTATTATCATTGCCACTCACAGTATTAACATCAAAAATGGAACGAAGGAAGCTACTTATCCTTTTATTTTGTCTATTTATAGGTAGTCATATTTTAGCTGGAGTCGCATGGAATTTTTACAGTTTAATGATAGCAAGAATTGGTATTGCTTGTGCACATGCGGTATTTTGGGCAATTACAACACCACTTGCAGTTCGGTTAGCGCCCAATGGTAAAAAAGCTAAAGCAATGGGCTTTATTGTTATTGGCGTATCGATGGCAACCATTCTAGGTATTCCAATTGGCACCATCATAGGACAACTCGTTGGCTGGCGCGTGACTTTTTTATGTATTGCTGGTATCGCTTTTTGCGTGATGATATTACTACTCCGCTTATTGCCTACTGTACCAAGCATGGATATTATCTCTATCAAAGATATTCCAATGGTATTAAAACGCCCAATACTGCTAAACATTTATTTATTAATTGCCATTATTATTGCGGGTCACTTTACTGCCTATACCTATATTACGCCATTCATGAAAAATATTGGTGGATTTAACCAAAATGTTATCGTCCTTTTATTATTAGTTGTAGGTTTTTCTGGAATGATTGGTAGCGTTATTTTTGCAAAATATGCTGAAAAGAATCCAACCGCAATTTTCATCATCCCTATGCTATTACTGATTACTTGCTTATTATCGCTTTATGTCTGTTCATTAACGCTTTATACTGCAATTATTCAATGTTTGATTTGGGGACTTTCCATTACAATTATTGGAATGGTTATGCAAAGTAAAGTAATTGATGCCGCACCCGATGCCACAGATATAGCCACTTCAGTCTATTCTGGTATTTTCAATATTGGAATAGGAGGCGGTGCTTTTATAGGCAGTAAGGTATTAATTTTACTTTCAATTGATTACATTGGTTATGTTGGTGCGTGTTTTGTCATCATCGCACTATTATTATTCTACTTTTTATCTAGAAAATTATGGAATAATAAAACGGTTATTTAAAAACTGTTATGTAAAAAATATTATATAAAAACCTTAGGGTAAGGAAACAGCATTATTTATTTTATAACACAAATAAATAATGCTGAAAATACTAACACTTACCTTATGATTTGCTTAAAGACTCTAACTGCTCCCATCTTTCAAAAACAGCTTCTAATTCAGCCTCTTTATCTGCCAAAGATTGTAAAATTGGACTAGTAATTTCATGAGTTTGATTAAAAAAGTCACTTTGACCAATTTGTGCTTGTAAATCAGTAATCTCTAATTCTAATTGTTCTATTTTGCTTGGTAATTGTGCCAATTCTCGTTGTTCATTATAACTCAGTTTAACTTTCTTTTTAGTGGTTCGCTCACTACTTTGATTATTAGTAGCAGATAATTCTTTTTTAGGTTGCTCAAGTTTATTAACTGTCGTTACTTTAACTGGTTGTGCTTGCTGCTGTTGTTGCAGAGCATCGGCATAACCACCAGCATAAACACCAATATGGCCTTTTTCTTCAAAAAACCAACATTGAGTGACCACATTATCAACAAATTGCCGATCATGACTAACCAACAAGACAGTTCCTTGATAATCATTCACTAACTCTTCTAGCAATTCTAATGTTTCAATATCAAGATCATTGGTCGGTTCATCAAGTATTAATAAATTGCTAGGTTTTAAAAATAGTTTAGCCAGCAATAAACGATTACGCTCCCCTCCAGACAGTGCTCGTACAGGTGTTCTGGCACGTTTAGGCGGAAATAAAAAGTCCTGTAAATAACCAAGTACATGGCGTGATCGGCCATTAACCATGACCTCTTGCTTACCTTCGGCTAAATTATCCATCACCGTTTTTTCAGGATCAAGTTCGAGACGATATTGGTCAAAATAAGCAACTTCAAGCTTTGTGCCACAATGCACACTACCTAATGTTGGTGTCAAATTACCCAACATCAATTTTAATAAAGTTGTTTTACCAACACCATTAGGGCCAATCAGAGCGATCTTATCACCACGTAATACTTGCACAGAAAAATCATTAACTAGTAACTTATCTTCAATCTGATATGTCACATTTTCAAGTTCAAAAACAACTTTTCCTGAACGTAATGCTTCCTCAATTTGCATTTTAGCACTACCCATAACTTGGCGACGCTTGCTATATTCTTGACGCATTGCTTTTAATGCTCGCACTCGCCCTTCATTACGAGTACGACGAGCTTTAATACCTTGTCGGATCCAGACTTCTTCTTGAGCTAATTTTTTATCGAATTCAGCATTTTGTAACTCTTCAACACGCAATGCTTCTTCTTTACCAAGCAAATAATTATCATAATTCCCACTCCAAGACGCAATTTTACCTCGATCCAAATCAATAATACGCGTTGCCATTTGACGAATAAACGAACGATCATGGGAAATAAACACAATACTGCCATTAAAACTTTTCAAAAAATCTTCCAACCATTTAATGGTTTGAATATCCAAATGATTGGTTGGTTCATCAAGCAATAAAACTGTTGGCTGACAAACCAACGCTTTGGCTAATGCGGCTTTACGCAACCACCCACCCGATAACGAAGACAACAACGCATCACCATCAAGCGATAATGAAGAAATAACATTACGAATACGGCTATCTAATTGCCAACCATTTTGATGATCTAACTGTTCTTGCATTTTCGCTAATTTATCTAAGTTACTTTCGCAAGGATCGGACTCTACACGATGTGCTAAATCGTAGTAATCTCGTAATAATTGTGTTTGTTCGTGTAACCCTTCTGCCACAAAATCAAACACGCTGCCTTGCACATCACGAGGAGGATCTTGTTGTAATCGTGAAACAATTACATTATTTTCATAAATGATTTGCCCTTCGTCTAATGGCATTTCTTTATTTAACACTTTAAGTAAAGTCGATTTACCAGCACCATTACGGCCGACAAGGCAAACACGCTCGTTTGGTTCAATAGACATATTGATATGATCAAGCAACGGCGCATCACTAAATGATAGGTAAGCATTTGTAAGGTTAATTAATGACATATTTATGTTTTTATTTGGATAAAAAGTAATAAAGCGTTATTCTATCATAAAGTTGTATCAGCCAATTAAAATCAATTATCAAAGATATAATAAAATTCTTTACTAATGTAAGATTCTTTATTTTTTCTTAAGAAGGATAAGAATGCTGTATTTATTGATCATTTAAAAATATTAATAATATTTAGATAAGGAGATTTCTATGAGTCATATGTGGACATTTCAGCGTGTAGGCGGATTAGATCAAGTTGTATTTAAAAATGCCAAAGATATAATCAATTTGCCAGAATTAGATCCTAAATTGTGGGTTGCTCTCAGTTGCCCAACAACTGGATTAGATTTTGATAAAAAAACGCTAGCATTACTTGATTCAGATAAAGATGGGCGCATCCGAATTCCCGATATTTTAGATGCAATTAGTTGGACTAGAGATAAAATAATTTCATTTGATAGTATTTTAAACACAAGTGAAACACTACCATTATCACAAATTAATACATCAACTCCGCAAGGAAAAAAACTATCGGTCACCGCTCAAAGTATTTTAGCTAGCTTGAATAAAAATAACGTGGATTATTTAACGCAAGATGATATACAGAAATCTATTAAAATCAATGAGAATAAACTTTACAATGGTGATTTAATCTTTCCTGCATCAAGCGAATTATCACCAGACATGCAAATGTTTATTAAAACGGCGATCAAAACTATCGGCGCACAAAAAGACATGAGTGGACAAGATGGTATTAATTTAGATATTGCTAAAACTTTTGTTGCAAATCTAAAAATATGGCAACAATGGCAAAAGGATATAAGCAATTTCCAAACACCTTTTGGGGAAAACACTGCAGAAACTTGGAAATTAGTGCAAATGTTAACACCTAAAATTGACGACTACTTTTTGCGTGTCGAATTAGCACAATACGCCCCACAAGCACAAACAGCACTTAACGTTGACGAAAAATATATTGTACCAACCGAAAATGGTTTATTGTCTGATGAAGCATTAGCTGAGCTACCTCTATCTAAAATTGATACAACTGATGCTCTCGATCTGGTTAATGGGCTTAATCCGCTTTGGAAAACTAAAATTGGGCGATTTAAAACCTTAGTTGCTTCAACATTATCAACCCCAGACAAACTCACACAACAAGAATGGCAAAATATAAAAAATAGTCTTGAAAATTATACTACGCTAATAAGTTCTAAACCTGAATTGTCAAAATTAGATGTCACAACTCAACCAACAGAAAGTATTGAAGATATACCAACCAAATTGATTACTAGCATGGCTAATGATGAATTACTTACTAAATTCGAAAAAATGGTTGAACAAGATAATAAAACCTCTATTTCAGCATCAGATGTACTGATTTTAGAAAAGTTAGTCCTATTTCATAAGCATCTTTATCGCTTGCTGATTAATTTTGTTTCCTTTGCAGACTTTTTCATCCCAACAACTCGAGCCGCATTTCAACTTGGTAAACTTTACATAGATGGCCGCTGTGCAAACCTTTGTGTTGCGGTCGACAATATAGCCAAACACTCAACCATGGCAAATTATTCTGAGCTTTGTTTACTTTATTGTGAATGTACACGACATGGTCAAAAACAACTGATTGCCGCAGCGATGACTGCCGGACAAGGAGATTTGTTAATAGAAGGTAGAAATGGCGTATTTATCGACAATGAAGGGAATGATTGGGATGCCAATGTAGTTAAAATAATCACTAAACCAATTAGCATTCAGCAAGCAATTTTGGCACCTTACCAACGTATTGGACGTTGTATTACTGAACAAATTAATAAATGGGCAAGCAGTAAAGATGCCGATGTTGAAAAATCAAGTGAACAAGCACTCCAAAACCCAGTAAATAAATTTGATATTGGCAAAAGCGTTGGAATTTTTGCTGCAATTGGTTTAGCAGTTGGTGCAATTGGCACGGCATTAGCCTCGATTTTTCAAGCAATATTTTCACTCACTTGGTGGCAGCTCCCTTTGTCGTTTATTGGGTTATTCCTGATTATTTCTGGTCCATCTGTTATTTTGGCATGGCTAAAATTACGACGAAGAACGTTAGGACCACTGCTTGAAGCATCTGGTTGGGCTATTAATGGACAAGTAAAAATTAATCTAATGTTAGGTAGATTACTCACTAGTAAAGCCGAACTACCTACAAATGCAAAACGTAATTTGCGTGACCCAATGAAGCAACGCCATAAAAAATTAAATATCATTTTTGTATTAGCAATGTTATTAGGAATTGGCACAACTGCAGGCTGGCTATGGCATGAAGGTTATATTGACCGTTACATCGAACCACTAAAACAACAAACTCAAAATAACATCGATACAAATGCCGACAAATAAAAATGGCTAGACATAACAAACTACCAATAAATAATTCCACCGACAACCTTCGGTGGAATTGCTAGCCATTAAGGCTGATAAACAGGAAAGCGTCGACAAATAGCTAAAACTTTCTCTTTTACTTCTTGTATGTTTTGCTCATCATCAATATTATCTAAAACATCACAAATCCAATTGGCCAAATCGCATGATTCGGCTTCTTTAAAACCTCGACGAGTAATAGCTGGTGTACCAATACGCACACCTGATGTTACAAATGGACTTTGCGGATCTTTAGGTACACTATTTTTATTGACGGTAATATTGGCACAGCCCAAAGCGGCATCAGCTTCTTTGCCGGTGATATTTTTATCAACTAGATCAATTAAAAATAAATGATTGTGTGTTTCACCCGATACTACTTTAAAACCACGTTTTAAAATCACTTCAACCATGACCTTAGCATTTTTCACTACTTGCTGTTGATATTCTTTATAAGCGGGCTCCATTGCTTCTTTTAAAGCAACTGCTTTAGCGGCAATTACATGCATTAAAGGACCACCTTGCGTCCCTGGGAAAACAGCCGAATTCAACTTTTTGTATAACTCTTCACTACCATTTTTTGCTAAAATCAAGCCCCCTCTTGGACCACCTAAGGTTTTATGAGTTGTAGTAGTAACAACGTGAGCATAAGGAACTGGATTTGGATAAACCCCTGCTGCAACTACCCCCGCCACATGCGCCATATCCACAAATAAATAAGCCCCGACATTATCAGCAATTTCGCGCATACGTTTCCAATCAATTACTCCAGAATAGGCTGAAAACCCACCTATGATCATTTTTGGTTTTGATTCTTTAGCAATTTTAGCTAACTGCTGATAATCAATATGTCCAGTATCATCAACGCCATAAGAAACAACGTTATAAAGCTTTCCGGAAAAACTAACTGGGGAACCATGAGTCAAATGACCGCCTTCAGATAAATTCATACCCAATACAGTATCGCCCGTTTTTAAAAGTGCCATATAAACTGCAAAATTAGCTTGTGAACCTGAATGAGGTTGCACATTAGCATAATCAGCACCAAATAAAGTCTTAGCGCGCTCAATTGCCAATTTTTCAACAATATCAACATATTCACAGCCACCGTAATAACGTTTTCCAGGATAACCTTCAGCATATTTATTGGTGAGTTGCGAGCCTTGAGCTTGCATTACTCGTGGACTGGTATAGTTTTCTGATGCGATCAGTTCAAGATGATCTTCCTGACGCTGCTCTTCGCCTTTAATTGCATCCCATAATTCCTTATCATAATCAGTAATGGTCATTTTTTTACTAAACATGTTGACTCCTTCTTATTAATCACATTAGCCTTTAATTTCATTGATAAATTTATTTGCACAAAAATTACCTTTGTTATCCTTACTTATTCATCACGTTATTTCAATATTTTTTATTCTATATAAATAATTTTCATCTAAAATAGATTATCAAAAAATAACTTGATTATACTAAGTAGCCTATTGCATTTGTGCAATTTAACGCTTAAAACAGTCCAATGTTTTCAAAAAATTGTTTTAGAATATTACAACCAAGAGCTGGATAAAAATAATTTAACTTTTATCAGAGTAAAAATAAAATAATTAGCGATTTTTATTTTTTATAGTATTACGGATATACTTATACAAAAATTAATTATTGAGTCTTAAGATCTATGCCTATATCGACCTTAGTTGTTATACCTCTTTTCATTATTACTATCGTTTTCGCATCATTGTTTAAAAAAAAGAAGTTACAATTACTAATTATAACGATAATGACTGTATTTATTGTAATGGAACTAACCTCTATCTATTTCAGTGGTGGTTTTATTGATTATCAATTTTATGTCAATTTAAACGTCAACGATATTATTGAAGGGTTATTTATTTTCAAATTACAAGCTAGTTTAGTTATTATCGTATTCTCTTTCTTGATATTTCTTTTATTAAAATTAGTCAACATTTTTAGCAATAAATGTCGAATATTAATTCGTTTATTATTAGCATTTATTTCATTTATTTCAATTAGTTATCATAATGGACCTTTAAGCCATTTATATGAAATCTATCAGGTAATCAATTCTCCTTGTAAGCCATTTAATGAAGCGCTGCAATCACTTAATATGATTGATTATCCTAATAAAGATCAAATTGTTAGTACTAAAGGTAAAAACATTATCATTTTATCATTAGAATCTTTTGAACAAGGTTTCTTTGATTTTCACGATATAACTCCTAATTTACAAAAATTACGCCAGAACTATACCTTTTTTGCTGACATGCCAATGAGCCGAGGAAGTACATGGACTACAGCATCAATGTACACTTATATGACAGGTATGCCTTTTTTAATTGGTGGATTTACAACTTCGCCATTAATAAAAGCAAATGAAACAAGATTAGTTAGTTTAGGTGATGTGCTTAAAAAAGCTGGTTATCAGACACGTTATGTAATGGCAAACCCAGATTTTGCTGGTATTGGACACATTGCAGAAATTTTGGGTATACAAGTTGTTTCAGAAAAAAATTATATAGATCAATACCCAAAAGCACCATTTGGTCTTTATGACAAAGATATCTTTGACATAGCTAAAAAACAAATTACAGAAATGCGTCAAACTGATAAACCATTTGCATTATTTGTGTCAACTGTTTCAACACATGCCCCAAATGGTTTTTATGATGAACGAATGCAATCAGTTATTTCACCTAAAAAAGACAATATGTCTTTTGTTGCTGCCTCACTAGATCATAATTTAGGAGCTTTTATTCAATACTTAAAAGATGAAGGTATCTTAAATAATACTGTATTTTATATCTTCCCAGATCATTTAATGATGGGCTCAGGCACTCCAACAATTAGTCATCTGTCCGAAAAGGAACGTAAATTATATTTGCTCACTAATGCTAAAATAAATAATTTACAAAAAAAAACCAATCAAAGAATCTACCAAATAGATTTACCGCGCTTAATTTTAAACGGTGCACAAATTGAAAGTAATGCCAAATTTCTAACAGACTATTTAACAGAGCCTAATTTCGATAAGAAAAAATTTATTGAACAAAATAAATCTAATATAGCAACACTTAATTATTCTGCTGAAAAATATGAATAAACTAATAGTTAATGCATTAAATAACTAATCTAGAAACTGAATATTTTCATAAATTAGGATGATATACAAGTATCTTTTTTACTTTTTATTTTTAGTGCTTTGGATTCTTGGTAATTTTTTCAATTATTAATATAGACTTAATAAGATATCCGCCAAAATTTTATTTATATATTATAATAGCAAAAACTAACCAATTGGTTTTTAAAATAGACATTGTTATTTAAATATTTATATATTAAAAATATAGGATACTTTATTTTTGAATATTAAAAGGTTAATTGCTAAACTGTAACACATTATATTAATATCTATTTATAAGTTAATTACTATTCATAAGTAAAATAGTTACTGTTTAAATAATTTCCATAGGTTAATTGAAATGGATGAATTACTAAGATATGGTCGAGAGCTTCTTGAACTAGAATTAAACGAAGCTCAAAAACTACCCGATCGTCTGGGAGAAGATTTTATTAAAGCTTGCCAACTTATTTTGGCAACTAAAGGAAAAGTGGTTGTATCAGGCATTGGAAAATCTGGACATATAGGTAAAAAAATTGCAGCTTCATTAGCAAGTACAGGTAGTCCTGCTTTTTTTATGCATCCTACAGAGGCTCTACATGGTGATTTAGGTATGGTTTCTGAAAATGATGTTGCTATCTTAATTTCTTATTCTGGTCGTGCCAAAGAATTTAATTTCATTTTACCAATACTCGCTTCAATAAATGTTCCTGTTATTGCCATAACAGGAGGATTAAACTCACCACTAGCTAAATCAGCACAAGCAGTGCTTGATATTTCAATTGAAAAAGAAGCCTGCCCAATGGGCCTTGCTCCCACTTCAAGTTCAACTAACACTTTACTAATGGGAGATGCTCTTGTTATTACAGTAATGCGAGCTAGAGGTTTCAAAGAAGAAGATTTCGCACGTTCGCATCCTGGTGGCAATTTAGGAGTAAAATTACTCAATCAAGTAAAAGATGTTATGCGAAAAGGTGACTTAATCCCCAAAATTTCAAAGTCTTCCACAGTTCTTGATGCTATGTTAGAATTAAGCCGAACAGGAGTAGGTTTAGTAACCATATGTCAAGATGATAATAAAATTATTGGTGTATTTACTGATGGCGATTTACGTAGATTATTACTAAAAAACGGTACATTACATGATAGCATCTTATCTGTAATGACCACTCCAGGTTACAGAATTCCAGAAAATTGGAAAGCGACAGAAGCGTTAAAATCATTTAATTATCACAATATTACTGCTGCGCCAGTTGTCAATGCCAAAGATGAATTAGTTGGTGCTTTAAGTATTCATGATTTACACCAAGCGGGAATAAGCTAAAACTATTGATAAATACCTATTGCAAAAAGGGGCTATCTATTGAGATAATTACCAACCTAAATTTTTGTCGTATAAGACGGAGATCCAAGAAAAAGTTACACAATTTATTTTGTGCATGATTTTTCGAATCATAACAAAATAATATTGTGTTGTATATTTAACCAAAATTAATAGATGATGAAACTACAATGGCAGAAAAGCGAAATATCTTTCTAATTGGCCCAATGGGGGCAGGAAAAAGCACAATAGGCCGACAAATTGCACAACAGTTAGGCATGGAATTTTTTGACTCAGATCAAGAGATCGAAAAACGTACTGGAGCTGATATTGCCTGGATTTTTGACTTAGAAGGTGAAGATGGATTCCGCGCCAGAGAAGAAAAAATTATTAATGAATTAACAGAAAAACAAGGCGTAGTGCTCGCAACTGGCGGGGGATCAGTCTTATCTAAAGAGACTAGAAACCGATTATCAGCTCGTGGGATCGTAGTTTATTTAGAAACAACCATTGAAAAACAAATGGCAAGAACACAAAAAGATAAACGACGCCCATTACTACAGGGTGCCAATACACCCCGTGAGCTTTATGAAGAGCTCGCAGATGAACGAGAACCGCTTTACGAAGAGATTGCAGACATTACAATTAAAACTGATGAGCAAAGTGCTAAAGGTGTTGCAGGTTATATTATTGATAAAATAGAACAAATTTAAAAAATTTGTTTACAATAATATAATGATAAACGGGCAGCTCTCATAAGTAGTAATATGGTTGTTAGTAAGTTAAGGGGTGAATATGCGTGTAGATAAAAATGATCGTTATGTATCAGAAAAAGCGAATAAGAACTCTACAACTTCATTTAAATTACCAAGTTTATTTCAAGATTTTCCAAAGAGAAAACTGATCATTCTTGGTTTTGCTGTGATAATGATTTTTATATCGCTCATCTTGATGATATATAGCTATTCAAAACAAAGTAAGCGAACGGAATTAACACCATCGGTTATCAATGATTTGCCATCAACAAATTTTGATAGCGACAACAATACGTCATCCTCCTTAACTAAAAGGGAATCTATTGCCACTAATAATTCCCAAGCTATAAGTTCAAAGAGTCAGACTAACTCTCAAACTGAAACAACATTAAATCAAACATCAGGTAAGCAAGAGCAGCCTAAAAATATAAAAAACATTACCAATAAAGGAAAAGATATTGATAATCGAAACATAAAATCAAATATGGATTCATTAATAGCAGATGAAAATAATGGCGTTAGTAGTTTGAATAATAAATTTAGTTCACAAATAATATCAAATAATTATCCTCTTACAGAAGAATCTAGTCATAAAGGGGAAAATACTAAATTAGATAAAAATAGTAATTTGGAGGACAACTATTATGCGATTCAACTTAGCGCATCTTCATCTGCTGAAAATTTAAAGAAATTTGCCATACAAAACAATATAAGTAACTATCAAATTTATAAAACAAAACATAACAACAGCACATGGTTTGTATTAATTGAAGGCAATTATTCATCATATGATGAAGCAAACAGAGCGATAAAATCTTTGCCGAATGCACTACAAAAAAATAACCCATGGGTTAAATCTAGTGCAGCGATTAATAAAGAAAAGGCAGTAAAGTAAAGGATATAGTTCATTTATCCTACCAATATCAAAATAGGAGTATCCGTTGAAAAAACAACGAGCCTTTTTAAAATGGGCTGGAGGAAAATATGAGCTTGTAGACACTATTAGGCAGTATCTACCAAACGGTGATCAACTCATTGAACCTTTTGTTGGGGCAGGTTCTGTCTTCTTAAACACAAACTACAAAAGCTATATTTTGGCTGATATTAATCATGATTTAATTGAATTATTTAATTTATTAAAAACTAAACCAGATCAGTTTATCTGCGATCTAAAATCGTTATTTGACCCTCAGAATAATCAACCTGAGGCATTTTATCAGCTGCGCAATGTTTTTAATCATAGCAAAGATCAATATCTACGTTCTCTACTATTTGTATATTTAAATCGTCACTGCTATAACGGATTGTGTCGATATAATAATAGTGGTTTATTTAACGTACCATTTGGTCGATACAAAACAATCTATTTCCCAGAGAAAGAGCTAAATTTTTTCGCGCAAAAAGCGCAAAATGCCATATTCATTTGTGCTCCTTATCAAGATGTGATGAAAAAAGCGCAACGGAATTCTGTGATATATTGTGATCCACCTTATCTATCACCAAACGAATCGGTTGGATTTACAGCATATTATTCAAATAGTTTTGGATATGATGAACATAAAAAATTATCAAAATTAGCCGAAAAGATAGCTTATAAAAAAGATATTCCTGTACTTGTATCAAATCATGATACAAATTATACAAGAACTTTATATAGCAAAGCTCGTCATCTTTATCGAGCAGAAATGCGACGTTCAATTAGTTGTGCCGGCGAAGGCAGAAAAAAAATTGATGAAATTTTAGCATTATACAAAAAATCTTAGCTTAGCTTTAGTATAATAATAAGAAGATTTTATCAATAGAGGGATTGTTATGAACGAATTTATTATTGCACCATCAATTCTATCAGCTGATTTTGCTCGTCTTGGTGAAGATACTCAAAAAGTATTAGATGCAGGTGCAGATGTTGTACATTTTGATGTCATGGACAATCATTTTGTGCCTAATCTCACTATGGGCTCAATGTTTTGTAAAGCATTGCGAGATTATGGCATAAAAGCCCCTATTGATGTTCACTTAATGGCATCTCCTGTTGAAGAGTTGATCGTATCTTTTGCTAAAGCCGGAGCTACAAATATATCAATCCATCCAGAATCTACAATTCATCTAGACCGTTCATTGCAATTAATTAAAGATCATGGCTGTCACGCTGGTATTGTGTTTAATCCTACCACGCCGCTTGATTATTTAGATTATTCAATTGATAAAGTAGATATTATTTTATTAATGAGCGTTAATCCTGGTTTTGGTGGACAATCATTTATTTCTTCAACTTTAAAAAAATTACAACAAGCAAAACAACGTATACTTGAATCAGATAGGAACATTCGTTTAGCAGTCGATGGTGGAATAAAAGTTGACAATATAGCCCAAATAGCTAAAGCTGGTGCAGATATGTTTGTAGTAGGTTCAGCTATATTTAACCAACCCAATTATAAAACGGTCATCGATGCAATGCGAAAAGAATTAGCAGGAGTGTAATATGCATAAATTAGACAATATTCAAGCAATAGCATTTGATTTAGATGGTACACTTGTTGATAGTGTTCCTGGCCTTGCTCTTGCAACACAAAACATGTTAGTTGATTTACAATTACCAACAGTTACTAATGAACAAATTAAAAATTGGGTTGGTAACGGTATTGATATCATGTTAAAACGTGTTTTTAAAGCTATCGAAGTCGATCCATCAGAAGCCCTCTTTATACAAGCTAGAGATATTTTTAACTGTCATTATGATCAGGTTATCGATGTTGGAACGAAATTATTTCCTAACGTCAAGGAAACCTTAAAAACACTTTATACTAGCCAATATCCATTGGCATTGGTCACTAATAAACCAGCAAAATTTCTACCTGATCTACTCACTTCTTTAGGAATTAAAGAGTATTTCTCGCTAGTGCTTGGTGGTGGAGATGTAATAAAATTAAAACCACATCCTGCTCCATTATATCAAGTTATGGCAACATTTGGATTATTTAACAATCAACTACTTTTTGTGGGTGACTCTAAAAATGATATCACAGCAGCTAAAAATGCCAATTGCCCAACAGTGGCATTAAGTTATGGATATAATTATGGTATTTCGATTGCTACAAGTGAACCAGACTTTTTATTTGATGATTTTAAAGATATATTAACGATATTACCTCAGCCTAAAGCTGACGAAAAATATAATTAACACATATTAGGAATAAATTATGAGTAAACCAATTGTATTTAGTGGTGCACAACCTTCAGGCGAGTTAACACTTGGTAACTACTTAGGTGCTCTAAAAAATTGGGTGGCATTGCAAAATGAATATGATTGCGTTTATTGTATCGTCAACCAACATGCGATAACAGTACGCCAAGATCCACAAAAATTACGTAAAGCCACACTTGATACGTTAGCACTCTATTTAGCTTGTGGTATTGATCCACAAAAGAGTACTATTTTCGTACAATCCCATATCCCTGCGCATACTGAGTTAGGGTGGGTTTTAAATTGTTACACCTATTTTGGCGAGCTCAGCCGCATGACACAATTTAAAGATAAATCGTCACGTCATTCGGAAAACATTAATGCAGGCCTATTTGATTATCCGGTTCTTATGGCGGCTGATATCTTATTATACCAAGCCGATTTAGTGCCAGTAGGGGATGATCAAAAGCAGCATCTTGAATTAACTCGCGATATTGCAATACGTTTTAATGCTCTTTATGGCGATATTTTTACTATTCCTAAACCATTTATTGCTAAAGTTGGTGCAAGAGTTATGTCATTACAAGAGCCAACAAAAAAAATGTCCAAATCAGATGAAAACCGTAATAATGTAATTGGATTACTTGAAAACCCAAAAGACATTGAGAAAAAAATTAAACGTGCAATGACCGATTCTGATGAACCACCAACAGTGCGCTACGATTTAAAAACTAAAGCTGGCGTATCAAACCTGCTCGATATATTAACAGGTATTACAGGTAAACCAATTACCGAGCTTGAAAAAGAGTTTGAAGGTAAAATGTATGGTCATCTTAAAACCGAAGTAGCAACCCAAATCATTGATATGTTAACCACTTTACAGACCAAATATCACCAATATCGTGATGATGAAAATTATCTACTTTCAATTATGCAAGAAGGAGCCCAAAAAGCTCGTTCAAAAGCCGAGCCTACTTTGAAAAAAGTCTATGATGCAATAGGCTTTGTATAGTTAGCAATCAAAAAATGGTCATTGATAATAACATTAAACAGTATTGATTGGTTTTAATATACTATATTAAAAATCTTAGCTATTACAGGTTAGTTATGAAGATTATCATTCTTGGAGCGGGACAAACAGGCAGTGCTCTTGCTGAATACCTCGTTACAGAAAAACAAAACGACGTCACTGTTGTAGATGAAGATGACAACAAATTGCAATCATTGCAAGAACGCTTTGATTTACAAGTAATTTGTGGAAAACCCTCTTATCCACAAGTTTTAGAAAGTGCAGGTGCTGAATCAGCCGATATGCTAGTTGCTGTAACTAGCTCTGATGAAGTAAACATGATGGCATGTCAAATTAGTCATGTGATGTTTAATATTTCGCAAAAAGTTGCACGAATTAGAGCGCCAGAATATAACGAGGAAAAATATTCTTTTTTTAATAAAGATTGTATCAATATCGATCATATTATCGCTCCTGAAAATCTCATCACTAACCATATAAGCCATTTAGTCCAGTATCCTGGTTCGCTACAGTTTGCCTCCTTCTATGATAATAGAGTATGTTTGGTTGCTGCTAAAGCATATTATGGCGGGGCTTTGGTTGGAAGTGAATTATCGGAGCTCAAAGAACACCTTCCTCATGTTGAGGCCCGAGTCGTGGCAATATATCGTAAAAATCAATTTATTCGCCCACTAGGATCAACATTGATCGAGGCTGGCGATCTGGTCTATTTTATAACCCCACCTTTTAATATTAAAGCCGTGACCAGTGAGTTACAACGTTTAGAAAAACCATACAAACGTATAATTATTAGTGGTGGAGGGAGTATCGCAGTCGCGCTAGCTAAACGTTTAGAAAATGCCTACCAAGTTAAACTAATTGAACGTAATTCTGTGCGTGCTGAATTAATTGCCGAACAGCTAATTAACACAACTGTATTACATGGTGAATCATCTGATCAAGAGTTATTATCACAAGAACAAATTGAGCTTACCGATCTTTTTATCGCAGTAACAAGTGATGATGAATCAAACATCATGTCTTCAATGCTTGCCAAAAGAATGGGGGCAAAAAAAGTCATTGTATTAATTCAACGTCAGGCCTACCTTGAACTTATCAATGACAGTGTAATTGATATAGCGATTTCACCACAACATGCCACCATTTCAGAGCTATTAAGTCATGTAAGACAAACAGGTATGGTAAAAGTTGTCTCATTAAGACAAGGTGAATCTGAAATTATTGAAGTCATTGCTCATGGTGATAATGAAAAATCAAAATTGGTAGGTAAAAATATTAATGGATTAAAATTACCTTCAGGCGCAACTATCGGGGCTATTGTACGAGGAGAAGATGTGATCATTGTTAATACTGATTTAACCATTGAAGACAAAGATCATCTCATTATATTTTTACCAGATAGAAAAGCGATTACTGATATAGAAAAATTATTACAATGACTTGTTTAAAATAAATAGCCAGTTCATAATAAATAAAGATTTTGACTCGGGGTGTTTTTTGTTTTACACAAAAAACTGAGATATTACCCGTTGAACCTGATCTGGGTTATACCAGCGTAGGGAAGTCTAAGCCATATACGGCCTAACGCGGCATATTCTTCCCAATTACTAAGCATAAAAAGGAAAGAATATGTTATTAACAATAAAACCATTTCAAGCTGTTCAATTCCCACCTTTCATTAAGCAAGTACAACAGCAACAACCTTTAGTTCATTGCATGACCAATGATGTAGTGCAAAATTTTACCGCCAATGTATTACTTGCAATTGGCGCATCGCCAGCCATGGTTATCGCTGAACATGAAGTTTCTTCATTCGTTCGTGTTGCTAACAGTTTATTAATTAATCTAGGTACGGTATGCGGCAATACCGCAAAGAGTATGCTATTAGCCGCTGCTCAGGCTAAGAAAACTCAAACCCCTTGGGTATTAGATCCTGCTGCAGTTGGATTAGCCCTTCCTTACCGTACGAATATTGCAAAACAATTATTATTATTAAAACCAACAGTAATTCGTGGCAATGCTTCTGAAATATTAGTATTAGATGAACAAAATTCATCATCGAAAGGACCTGACAGTCAAGATTCGACTGAATCAGCCTTAACAACAGCTATCTCACTTGCACAAAAATATGAAACTATCGTAACCATTACCGGTAAAACTGATTATATTACTAATGGTAAAGATATTTATAGCATTACAGGCGGTGATATTGCATTAACAAAAGTCACAGGTACTGGATGTTCATTGTCAGCAATGGTTGCCGCATTTATAGCCAATTCAATGGATCCATTATTAGCTACCGCCTCCGCTTGTTTTATGATGAAAAAAGCCGGTGAACTTGCCAATAAACAGCAAGGATTAGGAACTTATGCAGTCTCACTACTAGATAAACTTTCATTATTTAACATATCAGACAAATAGGAAAATCTAATGAAAAAGCAACTAGATTTGACACTTTACTTAGTCCTCGATCCATTATTATGCGGCGGCATTAAAGGCATGATAAATACCACCAAAATAGCAGTTGCCAATGGCGTAACCGCAATACAATTAAGATCCGAACACGAATTTTCATGTAAGAATTGGTATCAAGCAGCAGTAGCTTTAAAACAGGTTCTTAACGATACTCCTGTACCATTATTTATTAACAATCATATTGATATAGCGTTAGCCGTTGATGCTAACGGTGTACATATTGGGCAAACAGATCTACCTATTAATATCGCAAGAAAATTAATTGGCAATGATAAATGGTTAGGATTTTCGGTGACTAATCGTCAGCAACTTGAGGCAACGCCGTGGCAATTAGTGGATTATATTGGTGTTGGTCCGATTTTTTCAACAGACACTAAAAAAGATGTCACGCCACCAATAGGCATGCAACAACTAACTGAGTTAGTAAAGCTAAAACAGCGCACTGCCGTCGCTATTGGAGGAATCAATACCAATAACGCCACAAAAATTTTGCAGACCGGTATTGAAGGAATTGCTGTGGTTTCAGCAATTTGTGGTCAAACAGATGTTTCACAAGCTACCTTAGCACTTATCGAAAAAATAAAACAAACTAAATAGGAAAGAATATTATGACAACAATTGCCTTAACAATTGCAGGATCTGACTCAAGCGGTGGAGCGGGTATTCAAGCAGACTTAAAAACTTTTTCAGCATTCGGCGTTTATGGTATTTCAGTCATAACCGCCCTTACAGCACAAAGCACTCAAGGGATTGATGCCATATTAGCAATTAAACCGAAATTTATTGAAGCACAATTTACTACGTTATATCAAGATATTAAAATTGATAGTGTGAAAATAGGTATGCTGATAAATAAAGAGATTGTCTCAACCGTTCATCACCTTCTAAAAAATAATCCGATTAAAACTGTTGTAATAGATACAGTAATGGTAGCCAAAGGAGGACATTTATTATTAAAATCGGATGCTGTTGCTGCCATTCGAGAGCTTTTATTACCTTTAGCAACGATCATTACCCCCAACCTACCTGAAGCTGCAACATTATTAGATTGTGATGAAGCTAAAACAGAAGAAGAAATGCAAATACAAGGTTATGAGCTACTTAAATTGGGTTGCAAAGCAGTATTAATAAAAGGTGGGCATCTATCAAGTAATCAAAGTCCTGATTACTTAATTACACAAGATAATATAATAAGGCTGACTTCACCTCGAATTGCCACTAAAAATACCCATGGAACAGGATGCACCTTATCAGCTGCTATTGCTGCACTGCTCCCCAATAATACCTTAGAACAGGCAATAAAATATTCAAAAGACTATATACAAGGTGTGATTAAGCATGCAGATAATTTATCGGTTGGTCAAGGAATTGGACCAACACATCATTTTTATCAGTGGTGGTAAAAAACTTTAGAAACACTATCTTTTTTGAAGCCTTTACTCAGTTATTTTCGGTATTTTGAGAAAATGGGAAAGTTATTTCCTTTTGATACAGATCTTATGTTTAGAGCTATACCATTTTGACCATTTCATGTATAAATGATGTAGCCTAAACAGAGCTCCACCAAAACGTAAAATATCTATAAATTAAAAGCTCGAAAAACAGTATAATTAATATAAAATCTCAACGAATTCAAATCCTGCTTCGCTAACAGCAGTAATAGCCGCTTCTTGTGAGATAGTACCTTTTTCAATATTAACTTCATGTTTATTCAAATCCACCGTTACTTTAGCTTTTGGATCAATATCGTTAATCGCTTTGGTAATGGTTTTCACACAATGCTGACAACTCATATTATTAACGATTAATTTCATTATTAGCCTCTTTGTTTCATCAAGCTTAGATAAATAAATTTTAACGTGTTAATCGAGAATAATAAACTAATTATTAACCGAATCAATATACATTTAATAAACTAAATAGCTAAAGCTAATTAGAATAACAGTTTTAATCTTAAGCTCAAAAATGTAAATAATTTATATTAAAATTGTAATATTATTGAATAAAATATTAGTTAGGCTTAATAATTCAATTAAAAACAAAAAGTGCTATTAATTTATAGCCACTTTGACATCATTATTCATTAAGCGTTATACTACTTATGATATTTTGTGCATCTAAATAGTTAAGCAGACTTTTATTAAAAGCAGTTTAAACATAGGGGGTGTAATTTGGGTATCTTAAATAATATTTTTTCTAAAATCTTTCCAAACGCGCAAGCTGCTGTAGGCAATGTTGCGGATGCAGTTAAAAATCAAGTCAATAATATAACTGGTCACGATAAAGAGGAAACGCAAAATAGCCAAGACCAAAATTCAAATCAGAATCAACAAAATTCAGATAACAAAGCACCTATATCTGAAGTTGATGTTATGTCAATTCTCGAAAACCTTGCCAAAAAATTTCCGGAAAAACTTAACTGGAAAACCTCAATTGTAGATTTATTAAAGTTATTAAATATAGATAATAGTTTAGAAGCTCGGAAAAAATTAGCTCAAGAACTGAATTATACAGGCAGTACTGATGATACGGCATCAATGAATACTTGGCTTATTAAAGAAGTATTGAAAAAAATTGCTGAAAAAGGCGGAAATGTAACTCATCTATTTTCTTAAGTAATAAAGTAAAAAATGTACCTCGGGATTAATCCACCTGTGATAAGGTGGATTTCTATACAAAAAATCTTTTACTATTCTTAATTTTATAAATTATCAAAAACTAAGCTTTAAACGAATGTAATTGATTCATTGCAGCATCTATTCCGTTAGACAACAAAACCTCCACACATTGAACCGACTCATTAATCACTTTATTAATCAATTCTTGTTCAGATTTGCATGGTTTGTTTAAGACATAACTAACAACTTTATTTTTATCACCTGGATGTCCGATACCAATTCTTAATCGATAAAAATTTAAATTATTACCCAATTTGCTAGCAATATCTTTTAGCCCATTATGCCCACCATGACTACCACCAAACTTAAGTTTAGCTATTCCGGGATTTAAGTCGAGTTCATCATGTGCAACTAAGATCTCTTCTGGCTTTATTTGGTAAAATGTCGCCATAGCCTGTACCGCTTTACCACTTAAATTCATGAAAGTAGTTGGAACTAATAAACGCACATCATAACCAGAAATGTTGATCCGTGATGTGTAACCAAAAAATTTAGGCTCATTTTTTAATGATTGATTATAGCACTCAGCCAATTTTTCAATAAACCAAGCCCCCGCATTATGGCGAGTTGCGGCATATTCATTTCCGGGATTAGCAAGCCCTACTATCAATTTTATCGTTGTCATAATATATTTATTATCGATGATTTTATCGTAAAAAATGCCCCTAAAGGGGCATCAAATTAAATGATAAAATAGATTATTGATGGAACATTGCTGAAATTGATTCTTCGTTACTAATTCGACGAATTGCTTCAGCAAGCATACCTGATAATGTTAATTGGCGAACATTTTTCAATGCTTTTACTTCAGCCGTTAATGGAATTGTGTCACAAACAACAATTTCATCAATGGCACAGTTTTTAATGTTACTTACTGCTTTACCTGAAAATATCGGGTGTGTCGCATAAGCAAACACTCTTTTCGCCCCTCGTACTTTTAAAGCATCAGCTGCTTTACAAAGTGTTCCAGCAGTATCAATCATATCATCAACTAAGATACAATCTCTATCAGCAACATCACCAATAATATTCATCACTTCTGCTTCATTTGCACGTTGACGACGTTTATCAATAATTGCCATATCAGTATCATTAAGCAGTTTAGCTATGGCACGTGCACGCACCACACCACCAATATCAGGCGAAACAACAATTGGGCGTTCAAACTCACGTTGTAGCATATCTTCTAAAATAACTGGGCTGCCAAATACATTATCAACAGGCACATCAAAGAAACCTTGAATTTGTTCGGCATGAAGATCAACGGTTAATACCCTATCGACACCAACTGTTGATAGAAAATCAGCAACAACTTTAGCAGTAATAGGTACACGAGCCGAACGAACACGGCGATCTTGCCTTGCATAACCAAAATAAGGAATAACAGCAGTAATACGACCAGCAGATGCACGGCGCATTGCATCGATCATAACTAATAATTCCATTAAATTGTCATTGGTAGGAGCACAAGTTGATTGAATAATAAAAACATCTTCACCACGGACATTTTCATTGATTTGGACATTGACTTCGCCATCACTAAAACGGCTTACAACAATGTCACCAAGGGAAGTATAAAGACGATTAGCTATACGCTTTGCTAGTTCTGGTGTGGCATTACCAGCAAAAAGCTTCATATCAGGCACGAGAAATCCTCAAGCATGTATTTATGATTACTTAATACGTAATCGGTTAAATTGGAATGACAATTATATAATCATTTAATGATTATGCTCAACAACATTATAAAAAATTATTTGATATCTCAATCAAATTGCAAGTTAGTAAATTTGATAAAATATGTTTTTTGACGTCATCTTAAAATAGAGTAAACTAATTAGCCAAAGTTTTCTAACTACATTAGAATTTTCCATTAACTTTAATCAATCTTACAACGATAAGTAGATAACGTAATGAATGAACACTTAAATACAGATATTAAAGATTTAAAATCTAAACGAACTATTCGAAGTTTTGTATTAAGACAAGGACGTTTGACTAAAGGACAAGAACAAGCATTAAAAAATTTATGGCCAACATTTGGCATTGAATATAATCCGAATAGCGTTATATCTTTTGAAACAAACAAAAATGTAGTGTTAGAAATTGGATTTGGCATGGGCGCCTCATTGATTGAAATGGCCAAAAATGCACCCAATACATCATTTTTAGGTATAGAAGTGCATAAGCCTGGTATTGGTTCTTGCTTAATGGCTATCGAGGAAAATCAATTACCCAATTTAAAAGTAATGTGTCATGATGCTGTTGAAGTATTACAGAATATGATTACAAATGATTCACTAAATAAAGTGCAAATCTTTTTCCCAGATCCATGGCATAAAGCAAAACACAACAAACGCCGAATTATTCAACCTAATTTTGTCGAGCTTATTAGGCAAAAATTAAAACCAGGTGGTATTTTACATTTAGCCACAGATTGGCAACATTATGCTGAACATATGCTTGAAGTCTTAACTCAAGCAAAAGGTTTTAAAAATTTATCAATAACGAATGACTACATACCAAGACCAGAAGAAAGACCAATTACCAAATTTGAAAAACGAGGAAAAAATTTAGGTCATGGCGTTTGGGATTTGCAATTTATGAAAAAATAGCAGCATTAAGTAATAATTATACGAAATGAAATACTACATTTACTTCGTCTGCACCGTTTAATCCATGTATCTAAATCAATACAATTTACTCAATAACAGATAAAATTATTTTAAATGTAATAAAATTGCGATTGTATTCTAAATTTATTATTAAATGATTAATGATAGGCCTGAGTCTCATTCGCCAAAAAACTTAGCATTATAATTGCCCATAAGGAGAAATTATTCTATCAGCAATTGCCTTTCTTGAAAAAAGAAAGGCAATTGCTATAGTTAATCTAACAATTCTGTGCAAAATTATGTATGATATAAATCTCGTCGTTAATGGATATAAGATAAATGACTAGCAAAACTTCAACAGCCATCTTTCCTGGCACTTTTGATCCCACAACTAATGGGCATATTGATCTTATTACTCGAGCCTCACTATTATTTCCTAAACTAATTGTTGCTATCGCTGAAAATCCTAGCAAAAGGACTCTCTTTACTTTAGAAGAACGAGTTAACTTAGCTTTAATTGCGGTTGAACATTTACCTAATGTTGAAGTCATTGGTTTTGATAATTTAATGGCGGATTTTGCACAAATTCATAATGCAACAGTCATTGTGCGTGGTGTTCGAACAACACATGATTTTGAATACGAAAGACAACTTGCCGAAATGAATCGAGCATTAAAGCCAGACTTAGACACTATCTTTTTAATGCCTTCAATTGCAATGGGGTTTATTTCTTCAACCATTGTAAAAGATGTTGCTTATCATGGTGGAGATATATCCAACTTAGTCCCACCGCATGTTAAAACAAAATTACTTGAACAGTTAACATAATTCAAATTTATATGGTTAATTTTTACACTCCTGCAAAAAAGAAACTTTCCCCAAAAAAATTGACTGTGACAGTCTCAAGCTTAGATGCCTTTGGGCAAGGAATAGCTAGTCATAAAGGTAAAACAATTTTTATTAAATCAGCACTACCTGATGAAACTGTTGATATTGTTCTAACTGAAGATAAAAAGAATTATGCAAAAGCAAAAGTAATAAAATATCATAACCAAAGTGCCACACGCATAAAACCACAATGTAAATACTATCAAAAATGTGGTGGCTGTGAACTACAACATATTGCACCACATTTGCAACAACAATCAAAATATGAGGCACTAATAAATCTGTTACAAAAAGAAACGGGACAACCTTTAACAGATATTGTCAAAAGCTCACTCCAAATTATTACCGATCAACCTTATCATTATCGTCGACGAGCAAGACTAGCGATTAATATTGTTAAAGGCGAATTATTGATTGGCTTTCGTCAGTTAGAATCAAATCAAATAATCAATATTGAACAATGTCCAGTATTAGTTAATGAATTAAACTCACTACTTTTACCACTACAAAATATATTACGTCAAATAAAACAAAAAAAAGCGCTTGGCCATATTGAATTAATCTCTGTGGATAGCGGTATCATTCTTGTATTAAGACACACTACATCATTATCAGAAGTTGATACCAGATTATTAAAGAAATTCGCCGAAGATAATAGAATTTCACTTTATTTTCATGGCAAAGAATTAATCCATATATATGGTAAATCCGAACACTATTACCTAATTAACAATCTAAAACTTACATTTAGTCCGCTTGACTTTATCCAAGTCAACAGCAAAATTAATCAAAAAATGATAGTTGAAGCACTCAAGTGGCTTGACTTACAATCCACAGATAAAGTTTTAGATCTATTTTGTGGTATGGGTAATTTTTCATTACCTATGGCAACAATATGCCAATCGGTAACAGGTATTGAAGGCATCAACGAACTAGTTGAAAAAGCAAAATTTAACGCTATATTAAATAGCAATGAAATTCGTGCTGAAACCCATTTTTTAACTAGTAACTTAGAGGATAACCAACAATTTTCGACATGGAATCAATTAAAATTTAATAAAATTTTATTGGATCCTGCTAGGGCTGGAGCATTTAATGTAACCACCGAAATTCTGAAAATAGAACCTTCTAAAATTGTTTATATATCCTGTAATCCAGCAACGTTAGCTAGAGATAGTAAGCAATTTCTTGATGCAGGATACCAAATTACTCAAGTTGCTATTTTAGATATGTTTCCGCAAACTAAGCACATTGAATCAATGTTGTTGTTAACGAAATTAGGATCATAATTATGGTATCAATTAGAGGAGCACACCAACATAGCGAAGAGCATTACACGCTTACACAATTTGATGTTGAACAATGGATCAAACAAGAGTTATTGTTGACTAACCCAACAGCCTACCAAAAATTTAAAGATGTTTGGGATTTTTGTTTTGAAAATAGCGCTGGTGCATCTGAACAAATACATTGTTTTCAAAATGCTATAGAAATGGTCGAAATTTTATCAACACTTAATATGGACATCAATAGCCTATGTGCTGCATTATTACTTCCTTTTGTTGATACCAAAATTATTCGTCGGGAGGATATTCCCGATGATTTTGATCGCGAAATTTCTCATATAATTTCAAGCATAGTTAGAATGAAGGAAATTCGCCAACTTCGTGCCATTCGTAATGGCAGCGCGACAACAGAACAAATTGATAGTATCCGTCGCATGTTACTGGCTATGGTTAATGATTTTCGTAGTGTAGTGATTAAATTAGCAGAACGCATTACTTACTTACGTAATCTGATGCACTCGCCTCAAGAAGAACAAGTCCTTGCGGCTAAAGAATGCTTTAATATCTATGCTCCACTTGCAAATCGTCTTGGTATTGGTCAACTAAAATGGGAACTTGAAGATTTTTGTTTCCGTTATTTATACCCAGATCACTATCGCCTTATTGCAAAAAAATTACAAGAAAAGCGGCTAGATCGAGAATCTTATATCAATCAATTTGTAAAACACTTACAAGATTTAATGAATAAAGATCATATTTATGCTGAAGTTTATGGGCGTCCTAAACATATTTATAGTATATGGCGTAAAATGGAGCGTAAGCATCTACAATTTGAAGATCTTTATGATATCCGTGCCGTACGGATTATTTGTGACCGTATTGAAGATTGTTACAATGCATTGGGCATTGTTCACAGCCATTACAAGCATATTGCTAAAGAGTTTGATGACTATGTTGCAAATCCTAAACCGAATGGCTATCAGTCCATTCATACTGTCGTTTATGGTCCTCAAAATAAAACAATTGAAATTCAAATCCGTACTGAACAAATGCATAATGATGCTGAACTAGGAATTGCCGCACATTGGAAATATAAGGAAGGCAGCACTGATAAAATGACTGCTTATGATCAGCGAATTTCTTGGTTACGCAAATTATTAACATGGCAACAAGAAATGTCTGAAAGTGGCGAAATTCAGGAGGCAGTACGCAGTCAAATTTTTGATGATAGAGTATATGTGTTTACCCCTAAAGGTGATGTTGTTGACTTACCTGCTGGCTCAACACCTCTTGATTTTGCTTATCATATACACAGCGATGTGGGGCATCGCTGTATTGGTGCCAAAGTAAGCGGAAGAATTGTACCATTTACTTATCATTTAAAAATGGGAGACCAAGTTGAAGTCATTACCCAAAAACAGCCAAACCCCAGCCGAGATTGGCTAAACCCTAATACTGGATTTGTTAACAGTAATCGTGCTAGAGCTAAAATTCAAGCTTGGTTTAAAAAACAAGATCGCGATAAAAATATCTCCGCAGGAGAACAAATTTTACAAAGTGAACTTGAACCTTTAAACATCAGCTTAAAAAGTGTCGAAAAAATACTTATTAAGAAATATAACGCCCATTCATTTAATGAAGTATTAGCCGGTATTGGTAGTGGTGATGTTAGAATCAACCAATTAGTCAATTTTATTAATGCTCAATTTAATAAACCAACAGCTGAAGAAGAAGACGAAGCGGCATTAAAACAAATTGCCCAAAAATCGAATACTCAATCAAAAAATACCAATAAAAAAGGTAGTGAAATCATCATTGAGGGAGTAGAGAACCTAATGTATACCATTGCTAACTGTTGCCGCCCTATTCCAATCGATCCGATTATAGGGTTTGTTACCCAAGGAAGAGGTATATCAATTCATCGTGCTGATTGTGAACAATTGCAAGAACTTAAAAACCATGCTCCAGAACGCATTACCAACGCCATTTGGAGTGATAACACTCTCTCAAGCTACACAATGGTAGTAAAAATCATTGCAAACGATCGCAGCGGGTTATTACGAGATATCACAACCATTTTAGCTAATGAAAAAGTTAGCGTGCTTGGTTTAATTAGCCGTTCTGACACGAAGCAACAGTTAGCTACCATTGACGTCGATATGGAAGTTTTCGATCAAAATTCACTAAATCGTGTACTTAATAAAATAAAACAACTCCCCGATGTTATTGAAGCAAAACGTTTTCAAGACTAATACATTAAGTTTGCGATAATAATGTCATCATGAAAAAGAACAATTACGCAATACGTTCTAAAATTTCAAATTTGTAGTTGTATGGGTTTTTATTATCTGCTTGATGATAATCCTGAAAAATTGTTTGCCATTGTTTTGATAAGTACTCTGGAAAATAAGTATCGCCTTGTAACTTTGCATCGATATGAGTTAAATAAAGGCGATTGACCAACGGTAATACCTGATCATAAATATTCCCACCACCAATAATAAATGCCTCTTGTGCACATTGAGCTTTAGCTAATAAAATAGCCTCATCAGTAGATCGAACCCAACTAACATTGGAATCAACCTCAACTTTTATATCAGCGCGTCGCGTAACAATTATATTTTTTCGATTAGGTAATGGTTTACCAATAGATTCAAATGTTTTTCGTCCCATTATAACGGGTTTATTGAGTGTATTTTGTTTAAACCAAGCCAAATCGGCTGGTAGATGCCAAGGCATTTGATTATTTAAACCAATAACACGATTATGAGCCATCGCCACAATAATGCTTAAGATCATATTTATACATATCCTAAAGATTTAATTCGTTGTTTCACATTCTCAGGAAAAATAGTTTGGCACCACAATCGTTTACTTAAAGATAGCAAGGGTTCTTTTTTCCCTGCAACAATCCAATTAGCTAACTCTGTAGCAACATCAGGATAAACGACTGGTTTTGGAAAGGGTAAATCCAGCCAGTATTTAAGCTTTATGCTATTTAAATTTTCCATTACTGTTGCCATATCTAAAGTTTGCAAACATTGAGCATTATAGATTTGTTCAAACTGACCAGAAACGGGCTTGGTTAAAATCTTTTTACCAAGCACTAAAGCTTCTGAAATTAGAGCAAAACCTGTATTTGAGATAATACCAGAACAGCTAATTAAAGCTTGCGTAAAGCTATCACGACTCAATGGTTGCAAAATAATATTACCTTCTTGTTCTATTTGCTTAACATATGGATGAAAACAGATAAAATTGTGGCTAGGAAACGATTTTAGTAGCCCTATAATTTCATTTAATTCTTCAAATGGTAAATATACAACAATATTACCATCTTCTGTAGGGGAAATAGGAAACGAATCAATCATGGGAGGAAGTAATTTATGACCAAAATGAAACCAATGCAAACCAATAGGCAAGGTTACAGGTGCATAATACTTCATAATGACATTAGCAATAAGACCGTATTCTTTCGGCTTAAGATACTGACATACAGCTTGATTGCTGATGCCCAAGCATTCCCGATGTTGGTAATGTGCAGCCCATGCGCTTACAGGCTCAAAATCACTAATAATGCAATCATATTTTGATAAGTCAAGTTCACGAACATCTTTGATTAATCGAAAAGCTCTAATACGTTGCACAGTTTTACGGAAATTAATCTTACCATTTAGCGTTGCAAAAGTAACTCCACGGAAAGCCCTATAATTTCCAAAAGAATCCATATCGAAATAATCCTTCGGATCTCTGCCACTCAAAATATAATCAACATCAACCCCTAATTTTTTTAATGCTTTGGCTAACGTTCGACAACGACTAATATGACCATTTCCCGTTCCTTGAATACCAAAAAGAATTTTCATATCGCTATTATTCACCCATTAATATTGGTTAATATGATATCAGAACAAAAAATAATTATCTTTATTATTTTAAGTCAAAGCTAATGTTACACGCTCGTTAAACATATTTTCATGTATGAAAATAACAAAAATAAAACGCTTTAGTTGTTACTTATAATTGCAGCAAAACTTCAATCATTGTTTATTATACAGTGACTGAGTTAATAAATTAGTTAATAGAAACATAATCATATATTACCGTATAACAAACATTTAATCATTAAGTTATAGAATTAATATATTTTTAATATCCAATTACTATAACTTACATAAAAATAATGATTAAAAAACGTGCTATTTAGTTTTATTTCTTGTAAAATAATGGTTATCAACTATCGGTGAGTTAAACGATAAATAATTTTGAATGTTAACAAAAGTGTTATCAATAGATAATTTACCATCAGTAACATATTCATTATAACAATGATTATTAATTTGCTATTTAGCCTAGTTTTATCCTAAAAATTTCTTCTAATTTTGCTGTTTTTATTATGTTAATATCTAAGACTATATCCAGCGAGCAACTGAAAATTGCTCACTAAAGTAATAAAGGCTTTCGTCTTACTTGTGATTTAATCTTTACAAAGCTGTAGGCTACATGGATAACCACAATTATCGAAAACAATATCTACCTACAAAACCTAGTTTAGATAATAGCAATACTTATTCCTAAATTGACCTAAAATAATTACTAAAAAATTTTAACTAAAAAGTAAATTTTGAGAATCATCACCGTAGCACTAGCAAACCACCGTTATGAATTATTGCATTAAAAAATCATTAATTAAATTAAAATAGGAATATTATGAAACGCCGAAATTTTTTGATAAATATTAGCGCAGTTCTAAGCGGATTAGCCGTAACTAAAACTTTTGCGAAAATGGATCATTCAATGATATCGGGTCAAATGTGTGGGCAAAATTCTGCTAATTGTAAAATGGGGGATAACATGCACGAACATATGCATATGACCAATACAAAAACGTCTCAAAAGCTTTTACCAACATCATCATTTCCAAAAGGGCTTAATTTACCGCTTTTAGCCAATTTAAAAAATGAAAGTACAAAACAAGGTATATTTGAGGCAACGTTAAATTTGAAATCTGTTAAAATTTCGCTAATACCTGAGTTAACAACTGAATTTTGGACATATAATGGTATGGTTCCGGGACCTAAAATTGAGGTATTTGAAGGTGATCAAGTCAAAATAACAGTTAAAAATGATTTATCACAACCTACAACCGTACATTGGCATGGTTTATTGATTCCTGCTGATCAAGATGGTAATCCACAAGATGAAATCCCTGCCGGAAGCAGTCGAATTTATGAGTTTACCATTCCTAAAGGTTCTGCTGGAACCTATTGGTATCACCCTCACGGGCATAATACTGTCGCTGAACAAGTTTATCATGGTTTAGCGGGTACCTTTATCGTACGTAGTAAAAATGATCCTTTAAGTGATATACCTGAACAAAACTGGTTTTTTTCTGATTTAAAATTAACTGATAAAGGTCAAATTGCGAATAATTCAATGGCTGATTGGATGAACGGTCGTGAGGGACAATTTGTGCTAATCAACGGTTCGTACCAACCTAAAATAAAAGTTAATGGCACCACACGTATCAGAATATGGAACGCTTGTTCTGGTCGATACCTTAATCTTTCTATCCCTGGATGTGATGTCTATCTAGTGGGCAGTGATGGTGGATTATTAGCTCAACCTTATTTACTCAATAAACCATTATTATTAACACCAGCAGAGCGGGCTGAATTGGTTATTATTCCAAAACACTCTGGACTATTTTACCTTCAATCTATTAGTTATGATCGCGGAAAAATGGGCGATATCCCACCAGAACAAGATTTTATACTTGCTGAATTAGAGCTTAACAAAGCTGATTCTTTTGATTTACCAACTACACTACGCCAGTTACCCATTTTAGGAGAACCTGTAGCTCATAAATCTATTGAATATACAGAAGCTATGGATATGAAAGAACCCAGAGGGAATATGATTTTTTTAATTAATGGAAAACGACACGACATGTCAAGAGTTGATTTAGAAAGTAAAATTCACGATGTAGAAGAGTGGACAATTATTAATAATTCACACATGGATCATAATTTTCATATACATGGCACCCAATTTATCGTGCTATCACATGAGTTAAATGGTGTAAAAACACCACCTGACTATGTAGCGCTAAAAGATACAATTAATCTCCGCCCACATGAAAAGATTACACTTAAAATGCAACAAAACTTTACAGGCCTTCGTATGTACCACTGTCATATTATCGAGCATGAAACACTAGGTATGATGGGACAATTACTTGTCAAATAATACCTCTTCATTGCCCCTCTATTTTTAAACTTCATTGGCTAAAAATAGAGGTTTTTTTATCATAATAAAAAACCTTAATATATAACCTTCTATAACAAATAATATTTGTTTTTCATTTTGGCAAAAAATGCTAACATATCACAATTATGAATGTGATCTATTATTGGCAAAAACTTAGCAAACGTTTAATTTTTAAAACGACTTTTTCGCACTTACTATTAGGTGTAATTGCTGTTGGATTTGGCTCATGGCAACAAAATACCCTATCTGTAGAATCTTCTACGTCAAATATTGGTATTATCGCAATAACGCAAGATTATAAGACAACAGTGAGAACGAAATCACAAAATTTATCTCAATCACAAAAACATCATGATTTAATCGAACTTATCATACAAAATTATCATGATATTTCACCGAGTAAAGCTATTCGTTTATCTTCCCTTTATAATGGTATAAGAGCGGGGCCAAGTGTTACCATTTAACGAGTATGTAACTCGATAAAATTGATATTTTATACTTATTATTAAGCCAAGGTTTTACATCCTATATTAAACACTAGAGAAATATTATGTTATTAAACTTATTAACCAAAGTATTTGGTAGCCGTAATGAGCGCGTATTAAAAACCATGCGTAAACGAGTTGAAAAAATCAATGCACTTGAACCTACAATGGAAGCATTATCTGATGATGAGCTTAAAGCTAAAACAACTGAATTTAAAAAAAAATTGGCATCAGGCACACAATTAGATGATATTTTAGAAGAAGCTTTTGCCGTAGTGCGTGAAGCTAGTAAACGTGTATTTGGTATGCGACATTTTGATGTGCAATTAATTGGTGGTATGGTACTAAACGAACGCTGTATTGCTGAAATGCGTACCGGAGAAGGTAAAACATTAACCGCAACACTACCGGCTTATTTAAATGCATTAAGTGGTAAAGGAGTTCATGTTGTAACTGTTAATGACTACTTAGCTCAACGTGATGCCGAAAATAATCGTCCATTATTTGAATTTTTAGGTTTAACTGTAGGCATTAATTTGCCTAACATGCCTCCACAAATGAAACGTGATGCTTACCATGCCGATATCACTTATGGAACAAATAATGAATATGGTTTTGATTATTTACGCGACAATATGGTGTTTAATAAAGAGTCACGCGTACAACGCCCATTGCATTATGCCCTAGTCGATGAAGTTGACTCAATTTTAATTGATGAAGCTAGAACACCGTTAATTATTTCAGGTCAAGCAGAAGATAGTTCCGACAAATATATCAGCGTGGATAGAATTATTCCGCATTTGATCCGCCAAGAAAAAGAAGATTCAGACCAATTTCAGGGTGAAGGAGACTTTTCAATTGATGAAAAATCACGCCAAGTTAATTTAACTGAACGAGGTTTAATCAAAGTTGAAGAATTGCTTATAAAGCAAGGCATAATGAAAAGCGAAGAATCGCTTTATGCACCGGCAAATATTGTATTAATGCATCATGTTAATGCCGCTTTACGTGCTCATCATTTATTCCATCGTGATGTCGATTATATTGTCAAAGATGGTGAAATTATTATTGTTGATGAGCACACAGGTCGAACTATGGAAGGCCGTCGTTGGTCTGACGGCTTACATCAAGCCGTTGAAGCCAAAGAACATGTAAAAATTCAAAATGAAAATCAAACATTAGCGTCAATTACTTTCCAAAACTATTTCCGTTTGTATAAAAAGCTAGCTGGTATGACAGGTACAGCCGATACAGAAGCATTCGAATTTAATCAAATTTATGGATTAGATACTATTGTCATTCCAACTAATCGCCCAATGTTACGTAAAGATCAGTCTGATCTGGTTTACATGACCGAAAAAGAAAAAATCAATGCGATTGTGACTGATGTCCAAGCATGTATCAAACGAGGGCAACCAGTTCTAGTTGGTACCGCATCAATCGAAAAATCGGAGCTTGTATCAAACGCATTTAAAAAAGTGGGTATTAAACACAATGTATTAAATGCAAAGTTCCATGCTCAAGAAGCTGAAATCATTGCTAATGCAGGTAGCAAAGGTGCAGTTACCATTGCAACAAATATGGCCGGTCGTGGTACCGATATTATGTTAGGCGGAAACTGGCAAAGTGATGTAGCTAAAATTGAAAACCCAACGCCTGAAGATATTGAAAAAGCTAAAAAAGCTTGGCAAATAAGGCATGAAGAAGTTATTGCGCTTGGTGGGCTGTACATTCTAGGAACAGAACGCCATGAATCACGTCGTATTGACAATCAGCTGCGAGGGCGTGCTGGTCGTCAAGGTGATCCTGGTGCATCACGTTTCTATCTTTCTCTTGAAGATCCATTAATGAGAATCTTTGCATCAGAACGTGTCGGTAATATGATGCGTAAACTAGGTATGAAAGAAGGTGAAGCCATTGAACATCCATGGGTTACCAAAGCAATTGCTAATGCACAAAAGAAAGTTGAAAGCCGAAATTTTGATATACGTAAACAGTTACTTGAATACGATGACGTCGCTAACGATCAACGTAAAGCTATCTATCGCCAACGAAATGAATTACTGGATAATTCAGAAATTAAAGAAACAATTGATTCAATTCGAGTAGATGTCTTTAATGCACTGATTAATCGTTATATTCCACCTCAATCAATGGAAGAAATGTGGGATGTTACTGGGCTTGAGACCGCACTTAAAACAGACTTTGATTTAAACTTACCAATTTCTAAATGGCTCGAAGAAGAACCGAATCTTTATGAAGAAACGCTACGCGAACGTATTTTACAGCTCGCTCACCAACATTATCTAGAGAAAGAAAATATTGCTGGCTCAGAAACTTTTAGACAGTTTGAAAAAACAGTAATGTTACAAACACTGGATAATTTATGGAAAGAACACCTTGCTTCAATGGATTATTTACGTCAAGGTATTCATTTACGGGGTTATGCACAAAAAGATCCTAAACAAGAGTATAAACGTGAATCATTCAATATGTTCGCAGACATGCTAGAAACACTTAAATATGATGTTATTGGCATTCTTAGCCGGGTGGTAATTCGTTCTCAAGAAGAAGTCGAAGAGGCAGAGCGCCAACGGTTAGCAGAAATGGAAAAATTGTCCACTAAACAACAAGCTAGCCATCAATCTACCACTAATATAAACAGTGGAGTCGAAGATGAAGTAAATACCATGCAGCCAATTGCTCGTCATGAAGCAAAAGTTGGGCGTAATGATCTTTGTCCTTGCGGTTCAAGAAAAAAATATAAACATTGTCATGGGGCTGTTCAATAAATAAAAAATTTAGTATCATCAAATTACTTTGAATATTTAATCGCCGATCACTGGCGGCGTTGAAAATTCAGGGAAAATACCTACTTTCCCTGAATTTTACTCATAGACAGACAGAATTATGAAAAAACATACTGAAATTGCTATAGGTATTATTCGTTCACAAGATTGTCAAATCTTCATCACTCAGCGCGGAGAGGATTCACACCTCGCTGGTTTTTGGGAATTCCCTGGTGGAAAAATTGAATTAGATGAGACTCCCTATCAAACCCTACAACGCGAAATTTTAGAAGAAGTCGATATTCATATAAATCAAGCTCAATTTTTAAAAGTGGTCAATCATAGCTATGATGATCGCGATATTACCATCCATGCCTATTTAGTTGAAGAATGGGACGGTGTACCTTTTGCTAAAGAAGGGCAGCCAAGTCGTTGGGTCGCACAAGAAGATTTGAATGCCGATGAATTTCCAGATGCCAATCGACCTATTATTGAAATGTTAAAAAATTTAGATAAACAAATCTAAATTATTATTGTTAGTTTAGTCTTATGATTTATTGTAATTTTAGATTAGCATATTATTTCTCTACTAATTTTTTTAATAGGATAACTTTTTAACATTGTTTTAAAAATTATTTTATCAATCATTTAATAAAAAATATTATGTGTGTATTTTCTCTTAAAAGTGAATATTATAACGACGCCTCCATCACCTTTTCTTAAATAAAACCAAAATTAAATAACTCAAAAATTAAAAATGACCAATTTTAGAACTAGCAATTTTTCACTGAGTAAGAACTGGCAGAAAAATATCATCCATTTGATTTTTAACTAATTTTATTATTAAAAAGCATTTTAGCATTAAAATTAGTAGAATTATTATTAAATAGGTATTAATCAAGGCGAATTGAGTACATTTAGTCTGAAAAAAAGATATACATCACTAGTTATTATCCTAGAAAAAAGCATATACCCAATTGTTATAAAACGATAACATAGTTAAATAAATAATGGTTATCATGCCTTAACATAAGGTCTTATTAACCTCATGCCTAATAACAATCTCAAAAAAGAATCAAGATTTACGCTGTAACCTTTGTTCGGCTAATGCCAAAAATATAATACCAATAATAATAAACAGTGCGCCAAACAAACGATTTAATGTCATTTGTTCATCAAAAAAGATAACGGATACTATCATTACCGTTACCACTTGTAAATGAGAAGCAGCAAAAGCTGGTCCTACTGGTGCTTTTTTCAATAACACCATCCAAGTGATAAATGCCCCAGTATAACCAATTATTACCAGATAAGCCCAACAATGGCTAAAAATACGCACTAACCAATCAAAACCTATTTCAAAAGGTTCTGCTGCTGATGCTGTAAGTTTAAAATTAGTTTGTCCAAAAGTATCAAAAAATAAAAGTAACACAAAACCAATTAAATAAAATTTTTTCATTCCATGATCCCCACTAAAACCACTCCTGTTGTAATAAAAAATATCCCCAGAAGACGCAGCAATGTTAGATGTTCTTTAAATAAAATCCTACCAGCAAGCATCACCGTAATCATATTAAATGAACCAAGCAAAATGCCTTGAGATAATGGAACTTTACTCAAAAAAGCTAACCAAAAAATAAAGCCAACAAAATATGAGCCAAAACCAATCCAAAGCCAAAAATTTCCAAATAGTTTATGCCAATAATCCACACCTTGTTTATGTTTTGAGGTAATAGCTGCATATTTAAATGCAATTTGTCCTACAGTATCACAACTAATGTTGAGCAGCCAAAGTACAATAATTATAGTTGACACAACTGACATACTCCATGGATTTCAAGCACACTATACTTAATCAAAAACTCGCTTTGTAGCGCCAATTGTTTAAGTTGTTTTTCAATATGCTCAGAATGTTTTTCGATAATCTTTTCACAATTATCACAAATAAACATAATTGAAATATGCTGTGGATCTTGAAAGTGAGGACAAATAATATAACTATTTGCCGACTCAACTTTATGTATAAAACCATGTTCAAGTAGAAACTCAAGTGCACGATAAATTGTTGGCGGCTTAGCTTGTGGTTCACTTATTTTGAGTAGATCTAAAAGATCATATGCACTCATTGCCTTATTTGCTGTTAACATAATATTTAAAACTGTTCGACGTTGCGTTGTCAGTTTGATACCACGTTTTTTGCATAAAGTTTCAATCTTTTCAATCATCAGATTATGCATTTTAATTCCTTTACCTATGATCATTATTTTTCAACGCAGCTTTCCTTCGCCTTATTTCTTTAGGATCATTAATTAACGGACGATAAATCTCAATACGATCGCCATCTTTAACCTGTTCACTTAATTCACAACGTTTGCCAAAAATACCGATTAGATGTTCATCTAATTGGATTTGACATAATGATAAGATATTGGATTTTATAATGGCTTGCAAGACATTAGTTGGCTCGTCGACTTGAAAATCAATTACCGTAGAATTATTAGGTAATGCATAAACAATTTGAATATTCATCATATTAATAAATCTGCCTTGCACGTTTCGAAAAAGCATTAACCATATTAGACATAACTTCTTTAAAAACAGGTTTGAATGTTATATCTAAAAACTTACTTTGGAACTCAAAATCCAAGCTAAAACTGATTTTACACTTGTTTTCAGCAATTTCCACAAATTGCCATTTACCTGAAAAATACTTAAAAGGTCCTTCCAAAAGAGACATATCAATTGAATTAGGTTCATTAATCTGATTTAATGTCGTAAATGATTTTTTAAAACCAAATTTTTCAACTTCAATAAACGCTGCAACGATATTATTTTGTTTTCTAATAATACCAGTTGCGATACAATCAGGAACAAATTCAGGATAGCGAGCAATATCATTAACTAAAGCAAACATTTGCTCAATTGAATAAGGTTCAATAACTTCGTGAAATATATTTGCCATAATAAAAATTAAAAAATAAAATTTGTGGCATATAGTATCACGTAACTCTATAATAACGCACACTATGACTAAGAAAAAATCACATAAACTGGGTTCGTCAACCATCGCATTAAACAAACGCGCACGCCATGAATACTTTATTGAAGAAGAAATTGAGGCGGGATTATCCCTACAAGGTTGGGAAGTTAAATCATTACGTGCGGGAAAAGCCAATATTAGTGACAGTTATGTCTTACTCAAAGAAGGAGAGGCATGGCTTTTTGGTGCTACTATCACTCCACTTAATGTCGCTTCAACACATGTGGTGTGCGAACCAATGCGTACACGTAAATTACTATTAAACGAACGTGAATTAAATTCACTATTTGGTCAAATTAATCGTCAAGGCTATACAGTTGTTGCGCTTTCTCTATATTGGAAAAATGCGTGGGCAAAAGTAAAAATTGGCGTAGCTAAAGGTAAAAAAGAATACGATAAACGAACTGACATTAAAGAACGTCAATGGCAGGTAGATAAAGCTCGTATCATGAAAAATGCTCATCGATAAAATTGGGTTTTATGTTAACAAAATATTGCTAAATAATGCATTTAGCAATATTAAATAGCTTATGTTCTAATAAAAAATGCACTGTATCTTAACTTCTTAAAATTCAGCAAATCATATATAATGACAACGTACATATACGCTATAATTTAAAAAATCTTCAGCACTTGCACTAATTAGATAATAAAAATAACCTATACATATATTTAATTATAACAATATTAACAAACCTATATTGTTTTAGCTTTTTACACCAAGTGAATAACTTCAGTACTTCTTACCATCAAATTCCTGGGCACATAAAACTCGCATCCCCCTATTTTTTCATACACACTTTGAATAACTCATAATTTTTATCTAATTGCCATCACTCAAAGTTTAATCAGAATGTAATATTACCTTGCAGGTTATAAACAGCAAGATGACATTCCCTATGTGGAGTTCAAAAAATAAAAAGAAAATATTGCTGATCAATACTGATACCCCTAAAAATTATACATATAAAACTGTAGCAGAAAACAACCCAATAAATTGACTTGTTATAAAATATCCCTGCCATAATTTGCTCTATAAAAAATAAAACACTGCAGCTCTGAGAATGCGAAACTAAAAGCCATCTTTAACAAATTTGGGGATAAATGCGATCAACATCAAATTAATTTCGCTTGCAAAAGAAAAATGTAATATTTAGCAACTAAATATCATTAATTAAGTGGTATTGACAGGATTAAACACTAAAAAAATGAGATAAAAAAAATTAATAAACGTAAAAAAGAACCTTAAAACAAGGTATCATATAGATTTTTAAATTGGTAATATCAAACTATTTAAGATGTCGATAAAAAAAGTAATAATTCTAATTTAAAGAATATACAAGCATCATATAAATAATTAAAAATTAAAATAAAATATATTTTTTTTGATAAAAATCATATTTTTTATTCAAATAATGATAAAATATATCTTACAACCATTAGTAAACTAACCTTATTTATATAAGCTTATCCCTCAATAAAAATACATGAAATAACGTAAAACATATATGACAATACAACAAGTTTTCATACATCATGTTTTCAAAATATAACAACAAGGTAAGCTGTTTTTTTACTTGTCGGCTATGTAAAAATTAGTAAAAAATGGGTTAAAAAAATTAGAGTAATATTATTTAACTCTTGCCAATTAGATGCTATTTTAAAATTATGTATAACCAATTTAGACCTCATAAAAATAAATCATGACCCAAGAACGAAATGAATATAACAACAGGCTTTATCAAGTCATCGCTACAGAGCTTAAAAACCGCATCATTAGTGGCATTTGTGCAATTGGGAGTAAATTACCTTCAGAACGTTTAATTTGCGAAGAGTTAAAAGTAAGCCGATCTGTAGTTAGAGAGGCTATTATAATGCTTGAGGTTGAAAGGTTTGTAGAAACTCGTAAAGGATCTGGTATTCATGTTATTGGCAATATTTCACAAAAAAATATTCCGGATATGTCATCAGGGTTGAATTTTGTGAAAAGTGGACCGTTTTAACTACTGCAAGCTCGTCAACTCATCGAAAGTAACATTGCAGAATTTGCCGCAACACAAATCACCAAAAAAGACATTGTTGACTTATTGGAAATTCAACATAATGCTCAAAAAGAAGATTATTATCAAGAATCAAATTGGGATTTAAAATTTCATACTCAAATTGCAATGATAACCCGCAATAATGCTTTAGTCACAATTGTTCAAGAAATGTGGCGGCAACGAACCTTAAATCCTTTATGGAAAAAACTTAATGAGCATATTCCAGAACATGAAATTAATAATTGGTTGGATGAGCACAATAAGATACTTGAAGCACTCATTAATAGGGATCCTAAAGCAGCAAAACTTGCTATGTGGCAACATTTAGAAAATACGAAAAGAACCTTTTTTGAAGCAGCTAACAAGGATTTTGAAATTAAACGCGATCACTACCTATTTTCTGATAATCCTGTTATCTGTATCAATGAAAATGAGTATGACTAATTTTACTAACTCATTAAACTTTTATTCACTTAATGCTATCAAACAATTAAAATTAATATATATTATTAAAATTAATTGATGTTATTTTGTATTTAAAGCTCAACATAAAGCAATGCTAATGTATATAAGTCCAAAATCAATACAAACCTTATTATACATTAGCGCTGATCATCTATTTCAATACCAACGGGTGGAATGAATTGGAACTTTTTAAGATCAACTTTACCAAGTTGTTGATGAGAAAGATCATAAAAACTACGCTGCCCGTCTTCTTCAATTATTGTAAAGTTTGAAATCATACCAGTAGGTAATACTGAAATAACAAAATTTTGATTAGTGCCATCATTGGATTTTAGAGTGAACAAATCTTGTTTACGAGTTACTGTATAGGCATTCCAAATAGAATTATGGCTATCAGTAATAAGCAACATCAAACGATTATCCACCACTTTTTTTAAATCCATAACACTGACCTGTTCAACCGCAGGGGTATAAACCCACAAGTTTTTTCCGTCAGAAATTACCGATGTTTCGTCTGGTTCAGTCATAGTCCAATTGAAATAATAAGGTCTTGCAACCCAAAAATCTCCCTTACCTTCTTGGACAAGCTGATTATCTGCTGTTTTAACATTTTGTGAAAAACGAGCATAAAACCCGTTAACTTTATCTAAACGTTGTTGTAAAACTTCTTTATCACCTGCCCATGCCGATATGCTAGCAAAAATTCCGAGCAATAATAAAATTTTCTTCATGGCAAATCCTTACATTCTCTTATTCGATAACCATTTACTAAAACTAATAAAGATATATTAATTTTGGTTTAATAGTTCAATCAGGTCAAAATATTACCGTTTTTTATTTCACCCGAAAAGTTATTTTCTTTTCTTTTTCACTTATTGGTGAACATGTATATAATACAATAATCTTTCTAAACTTGGACACAAAGTAATATGCCTAGTATGTCATTTGATTTTACGACTGATGAATTTAAGCCTTTAGCGGCCAGAATGCGCCCTCGTAATTTATCAGAATACATTGGGCAAACCCACCTGCTAGGAAAAAATAAGCCATTACCCAAAGCTATTGAGGCTGGCAACTTACACTCAATGATTTTATGGGGACCTCCAGGCACAGGCAAAACAACCTTAGCAGAAATTATTGCTCATCATGCTAATGCTAAAGTTGAACGGATATCTGCTGTAACCTCTGGTATAAAAGACATACGGGAAGCGATTGACCAAGCTAAAATTAATCAACAAGCAGGTATTCGCACAATCCTATTTGTTGACGAAGTCCACCGCTTTAATAAAAGCCAACAAGATGCGTTTTTACCTTATGTTGAAGATGGAACTGTAACATTTATTGGAGCAACCACCGAAAACCCTTCATTTGAATTAAATTCAGCTCTTCTATCTCGAGCCAGAGTATATTTACTTAAATCATTAACATCTGAGGATATAGAAAATATTTTGCAACAAGCTATTAATGATCCCATTCGAGGTTATGGCAAAAAAAACATTATTTTACCAGTAGATACAAAAAAACAAATAGCTGAATTTGTCGGAGGCGATGCAAGACGAGCACTCAATACTTTAGAATTATTAGTGGATATGTCAGATGGAAGTGAGCTTACACCAGCTCTACTTAAAGAGGTCATAGGTGAACGAAGTGCTAGGTTTGATAACCAAGGGGATCGCTTTTACGATATAATATCTGCAGTCCACAAATCCATTCGAGGATCAGCACCTGATGCGGCGCTTTATTGGTATGCAAGAATAATATCTGCAGGCGGAGATCCTCTCTACGTTGCACGTCGATTACTGGCTATTGCATCGGAAGATATTGGTAACGCAGATCCAAGAGCAATGCAAGTTGCACTGGCGGCCTGGGATTGTTTTACACGAGTTGGTCCAGCTGAAGGGGAACGAGCAATTGCACAAGCGATTGTTTATCTTGCTTGTGCGCCAAAAAGTAATGCAGTATATCTTGCCTTTAAAAAAGCAATGACCGATGCACAAAAAAAACCAGACTATGATGTCCCAGAACATTTACGTAATGCACCTACAAGTTTAATGAAGAACTTAGGTTATGGTGCAGAATATCGTTACGCTCATAATGAGCCAAATGCTTTCGCTGCCGGTGAAAATTATTTCCCTCCAGAAATGGCCGATAGTAAATATTATTTTCCTACCGACCGTGGAGCTGAAAAAAATTACATTGACAAACTTGCTTGGTTAGAAGCAAAAAATCAATCGAGTTCAATCCAACGTTATAAATCAAAAAAAAATTAATCTAATTTTTATGACTTTTTCTAATGATACAATACTTATTAATAAGATCATCGATAAAATCTAAACATGGATAATTTAAATCTATTTTGTGAAATACTAATAATCCACATTATCTAAAAAAGTGAGGTTTATAATAAACAATTCAATGACTATGGTAATTTACGTATTGACAATGGTAAATACCATTGCATAAAAATATCTAAAAACAAAAATGGTTTATGCGGGAAAATTAAAGTAAACACCTTTTTTATTTTCCGCTAACATTTTAAGCTTACTTACTCATAGGTAAATCTTATCACTACCGTTTTTATTTCTATCATTATCACTCACTTTTGTTATTTTATAAATTAATTGTAATTGAATTTTATTAATATATAACATTCAATTACAATTAATACACTTCTAAACAGAGATTAATAAATATCCCATATCTAGTATTAAAATGATTGATAGGTACTAAATATTGTATATTTTGTAAAGGATCCATTATGATAGAAACACTAAAATAATGTAAAAATGGGTAAGGGAATGAACAAATCAATGCTCGTCACAAAACGAGACGGCAAAACAGAACCAATTAATCTTGACAAAATCCACCGAGTTATCACTTGGGCTGCTGAAGGATTAGAAAACGTTTCCGTGTCTCAAGTTGAGTTAAAATCGCATATCCAATTTTATGATGGCATTCGCACATCAGATATTCACGAAACAATTATCCGCGCAGCAGCTGACCTAATCTCACAAGAAGCGCCAGACTATCAATATTTGGCTGCCCGTTTGGCAATTTTTCATTTACGTAAAAAATCCTATAACCAATTTACGCCACCACCTCTTTACGAACACGTAAAAAAGCTAGTCGATAGTCAACGATATGACAAACACTTACTTGAAGATTATACTCAAGAAGAGTTTGAACAAATGGATAAAATTATTGATCACTGGCGAGATATGACATTTTCTTACGCTGCGGTTAAACAACTTGAAGGGAAATATTTAGTACAAAATCGCGTCACGGGAGAAATTTATGAAAGCGCACAATTTTTGTATATTTTAGTTGCAGCCTGCCTTTTCGCTAACTATCCTAAAGATACACGTCTTAACTATATCAAACGCTTCTATGATGCTGTTTCAACTTTCAAAATTTCGCTACCAACCCCAATTATGGCTGGCGTTCGCACACCTACTCGACAATTTAGTTCGTGTGTATTAATTGAATGTGATGATAGTTTAGATTCCATTAACGCCACAGCAAGCGCTATTGTTAAATATGTATCACAACGAGCAGGAATTGGGGTTAATGCTGGACCAATACGAGCACTTGGCAGTTCAATTCGTGGTGGAGAAGCATTTCATACTGGTTGCATTCCTTTTTATAAATATTTTCAAACTGCGGTAAAATCATGTTCACAAGGTGGAGTACGCGGCGGTGCAGCAACGGTCTTTTATCCGCTTTGGCATTTAGAAGTTGAAAGCTTATTAGTCTTACGTAATAACCGAGGGGTCGAAGAAAACCGTGTTCGTCATTTAGATTACGGTGTACAAATTAACAAATTAATGTATCAACGGTTAATTAAAAACGAAAATATTACCTTATTTAGTCCATCAGATGTACCAGGGCTATACGATGCGTTTTTTGCTGATCAAACCAAATTTGAAGCGCTTTATCATCAATATGAACAAGATGTAAATATTCGCAAACGAGTGGTTAAAGCCATTGAACTATTTGCATTATTAATGCAAGAACGTGCATCAACTGGCCGCATTTATATCCAAAATGTCGATCACTGTAACACACACAGCCCATTTAATGCGCAGCTTGCTCCGGTACACCAATCCAACCTATGTATGGAAATCGCCTTACCTACCAAACCGCTTTATAACATTAATGATGAAAAAGGCGAAATCGCCCTTTGCACTTTATCAGCGTTTAATTTAGGTAAAATTGAATCACTTGATGATTTTGAAGAGTTAGCCGATTTAACAGTACGAGCGCTTGATTCTCTACTAGATTATCAAGATTCCCCTGTTCCTGCTGCGAAAAACTCATCATTAAACCGCCGTACATTAGGTATTGGTGTTATTAATTATGCCTATTACTTAGCAAAACATGGGGTTAAATATTCTGACGGTAGTGCAAATAACCTAACTCATCGTACCTTTGAAGCTATGCAATACTATTTGCTTAAAGCATCCAATAATCTTGCTAAGGAAAAAGGAGCATGCCCACTATTTAACGAAACAACTTATGCACAAGGCATTTTGCCAATTGATACTTATAAAAAAGATATCGACAGCATTACAAAAGAACCTTTACATTATGATTGGGAATCGCTTCGAGCATCCATTAAAAACCATGGGCTTCGTAATTCGACATTATCGGCATTAATGCCATCTGAAACATCTTCACAAATTTCTAATGCAACAAATGGTATTGAACCGCCAAGAGGCTTTATTAGTGTAAAAGCCTCGAAAGATGGTATCTTAAAACAAGTAGTTCCAGATTATAACGCTTTGAAAAACTTCTATGAATTACTTTGGCAAATTCCTAATAACACAGGTTATTTACAATTAGTGGGTATCATGCAGAAATTCATCGATCAATCTATTTCAGCAAACACTAATTACGATCCAACAAAATTTGCAAACGACAAAGTACCAATGAAACAACTATTAGCAGATTTATTGACTGCTTATAAATTTGGCGTAAAAACACTTTATTATCACAATACCCGCGACGGTGCAGAAGATATTCAAGGTGATATTGTTGCTACAACAAATAGCGATGATGGTTGTGAAGGCGGGGCTTGTAAGATTTAATTACACATTAGCCTCTTCTTATGAATTCAAATCCACGTTAAATGTAATTTTTTAAGGGGGAGTTTCCCCCAATCATTTCTCTTTTTCCACTGCTGCCAGTTAGCGGAAAAGTAATGATGAATCAGTTAGGAGTTCTTTTATGAGCATGAATTACAGTACCTTTTCGCATGTGCATAACGACCAACTTAAAGAGCCAATGTTTCTTGGTCAATCTGTCAATGTTGCACGTTATGATCAACAAAAATATGAGATGTTTGAAAAATTAATTGAAAAACAACTCTCTTTCTTTTGGCGCCCTGAAGAAGTCGATATTTCTCAAGACCGTATTGATTATGCTGCGTTACCAGAACATGAAAAACATATATTTATCAGTAATTTAAAGTATCAAACGTTACTTGACTCAATTCAAGGTCGTAGCCCTAATGTGGCTTTACTGCCACTTATTTCAATACCTGAACTTGAAACATGGGTAGAAACTTGGTCATTTTCAGAAACCATTCATTCTCGTTCTTATACACATATCATTCGCAATATTGTCAATGATCCCTCTATTGTTTTTGATGATATTGTTACCAATAAAGAAATCCAAAAACGCGCTGGTGATATTGCTGGTTATTATGATGATCTAATTAGCTATGCTAGCTATTACAACTTATTTGGCGAGGGTAAACATACCATTAACAATCATACAGTAACCATTAATATGCGAGAGTTAAAAAAGAAGCTTTATCTTTGCTTAATGAGTGTCAATGCACTTGAAGCTATTCGCTTCTATGTCAGCTTTGCTTGCTCATTTGCCTTTGCTGAACGAGAACTAATGGAAGGAAATGCAAAAATTATTAAACTGATTGCACGTGACGAAGCCCTACATTTAACTGGCACACAGTTTATGATCAACACTCTACGTAGTGGTGAAGATGATCCCGAAATGGCAGAAATTGCTAAAGAATGCGAACAAGATTGTTATGAACTATTTTTACAAGCTGCCAACCAAGAAAAAGAATGGGCTGAATATTTATTCGAAGGCGGCTCAATGATTGGATTAAATAAAGATATTTTATGCCAATATATAGAGTATATTACCAATATTCGTATGCAAGCGGTCGGACTAAAATTACCATTTGAAGCTAAATCAAATCCAATTCCATGGATTAATAACTGGCTAGTATCAGATAATGTACAAGTAGCACCACAAGAAGCGGAAATGAGTTCTTATTTAGTTGGTCAAATTGATTCTGAAATTAGTGAAGATGATTTAAGCGATTTTACATTATAAATTTTATACAAACAAACCCTACCTAAGAATGATAACCTAAAAGGAACAAATTACTGTTCCTTTTTTATTCGTCATTATGAACATTTATTAAACTTAAATAGATTGATTTATCATTATATTAATTATATTATTCAGTTAATCACAATTAAAAAAAACGGTTAAAAATTGAATAAAGTATTGATTAGCTTAATAACGATAACGTTATTATCTGGATGTAAAGTCGAGTTAGCACCAACTGTAAATTTAAGTGATTTAAACAGTGAAACAGCCCAAAAAGCTCGTTCAAAATTAATTGTGTCAGTGACAAACTGTAATGATTATCGAAATCCCCAAAATGAATCAGCCGATATAACAAATGCGAAAAAAACGGTATCAAAAGTATTTTCTCAAGCCATATATCTTAAATGCTACAAAGACAATATTATATCAAAAGCAGTTTTTGAAGTACCCATTATTGTTGGCGGCAAATCAAGAAATGAAGGAATTCAAATTAGAAATACCGATACAGGTGGTGGAATGATTGTTGAAATGTCGGATAATTTCAAACAAAAGATCAACAAAGCAAGCAAATCAGCATTTAGTAAATTATCAAGCGACATCTACATTACTGTCAATAACGACTTAAATAAAGACCAAGACATAATAGCACATGCCGTTTATTTGGATGGAAAACCAACTCTTGTAGCTCGATATACATTAAAACCAGGTAATCATACATTTAAATTATCTGACGTTTCAATTTCCTCTATTTTTTCTAACGGCTCAGCCCTAGTTTATGAGGATGCAAATAAGCAATATCAGTAAAAAAATAAAAAATCATAAAAATAAACCATCATGGATTTATTTTACATATTCTAGATATTAACATTATTGCTTATCGTATTGGTTATTAGAGATAGACAAAACTCATTCAAATTGAAGCCATATTTTGCCAATACAGACAAGATCATTGTTAATTAAACAGAATAAAGTTGATTTGGCTTGGTTAAGTATAAAGATACTATATTCATATAATCAAAATATTTTGCCTACTAGCCAAAAATTTATTATAAAAGGAATATAATGAAAAAATTATTATTAATCAGTTTAGTTGGAATTGTGTTAGTTGGCTGTGGTGAAAATAAAGTCACTAAAGAAATGCTAATTGGTCAGTGGGAATGCTCTCTTATAGGACGAGTAGCAAAATGGAAAGACGGTAATTATCAAGAATATGTACCTATAAAAAATGATAGCGGTACAATTAAATATTTCATGAAAGATGATACCCTCTATTTTAATTTTGGTACAAAAAACTCATATCCATATGACCTATCATCTTACTACAATAAATCAGAGTTATTAAAATCACAAAATGGTGCGTATTTAGCTACAAAAAAAAGTATTCAATATATTTCACATGATCAATTCAAAACAATTGAAGAAACAGAAATCATATTTGAGGATGACGAAAATAAAAATAAAAAAGTAAATATAGAAATCACTTGTAATCGCACTCCAAAATAAGCGCTAAGTTTCTTTAGATTGTTATGATTGATCGACAAATCCACTTAATGGGTAAATTATTTATACTATAAATACAGATAAATGTATTTTTAAATATAACACCATCGTAATAACATATCGCCAAACTGTTGCTTGACAGTCATTAAAAATCGCGTAACGATATGACAATAAAATTATTTTTATTTAATAATATCGCTATGACTGAAACGCATTTATGTTACCCTATATCTCCTCATGATTTTAGTGATGAACAAATTAACGTCACTTATCTAAAACAACAACTTGATGCCTTTCAACAATGGTCTGTAACACAATTTAAGCAACAAGCTAACATCGAATCTTTAGTACACTTACGAAGCCAATTCATTGACCATTTACTTCAACGCTTATGGAATTATTACCAAATTCCTAAGCAAATAACTTCACTTTTCAAAAAAAACCGAATTGCCTTAATTGCCGTCGGAGGTTATGGTCGAGCAGAACTTCACCCGCTCTCTGATATTGATATATTAATATTAAGCGATCATCCTCTCACTAAAGACCTTGAAAAACAAATAGGTGATTTTGTACGTTTACTTTGGGATCTCCATTTAGATATTGGTCATAGTGTAAGAACATTAAAAACCTGTCTTGAGGAAGCTAAAAATGACATCACGATTATGACCAACTTAATAGAATCCAGAATGATTTCAGGTTGTAATCTATTATTAAAAAAGCTTCAAAAAAAAATATTTAATAAAGAACTCTGGCCTTCTCCAGCTTTTTTCAAAGCGAAAATTCAGGAACAACAAGTACGCCACCAACAGTATCACAGTACTACTTATAATCTTGAACCCGACTTAAAAAATAGCCCAGGTGGTTTGCGGGATATGCAAATTATTCAGTGGATTGCGATTCGCCATTTTGGTGGTGAATTTTTACAGAAAATAGCTAACTTTAACTATTTAACCCCAGAAGATATTGAAGAATTTAAAACATGTCGAAGATTTTTATGGAAATTACGTTTTGCTCTCCATTGTGTAATTACGCGTTATGACAATCGATTACTCTTTGATCGTCAATTAAGCATTGCCAAAATGTTAGGTTATGAAGGTAAAGGTAATGTACCGGTTGAAAAAATGATGCATGATTATTATCGAGTAGCTCATAATATAACCGAACTCAATCAAATGTTATTACAACTATTTGATGAAACCATTCTTGAACTTCATCCACAAAATACCCCCTATGATATTGATGAACATTTCCAAGTTCGAGAAAAATTAATCGATGTAAAAGATAATAATATCTTCAAAAAAGATCCTGTAATGATTATGCAGCTTTTCTACACTATTTTGCTTAACCCTCAAATTACAGGGCTTTATTCTAATACAATTAGGCAATTGCGCTCAGCCAGACGAACGCTACCTACCCTACTTTGTGAAAATGCAAGAGCCAGAGCACTTTTTATATCGATCATCAAACACCCAAACGCCATTAAAAAAGCCATTTTACCAATGCATCAATATGGCATACTTGCTACTTACATACCTGGCTGGAAACACATTTCCGGTATGATGCAGTTTGACCTATTTCATGCTTATACTGTGGATGAACATACCATTCGTTTACTTCTTGAACTTGACAACCTCAAAACAGAAAGTGGCAAACAAAAACACCCTAATAGCTCTAAAGTTTTTGCTAAATTACCTAAACCAGAATTATTAATTATCGCTGGATTATTCCACGATATTGGAAAAGGGCGACACGGCGATCACTCTGATATAGGTTCACACCTAGTTCAAGAATTTTGTCAATTACATCAATTAGAAAGTAAAGATATCGATTTAATTGTCTGGCTAGTTCGCTACCACTTATTAATGTCAGTTACCGCACAAAGCCGTGATTTACAAGATCCTAAGGTAATTAGCGAATTTATCCAACTAGTTAAAAGTAAACGTCGATTACAATATTTATTGTGCCTAACGGTAGCTGATGTCTGTGCCACTAACGAAACCCTTTGGAATAATTGGAAACAAAGTCTAATGCGTGAGCTTTATTTTAGTGCAGAACATTTATTTGATTCAGGTATTCATCAAATTCCAGAACAACGCAGTATTGCGCGAAAGCATAAGCAAGAAGCATTAGCCACATTAATTAAGCAAAATTATAATGAACAAAGCATCAAAAATATTTGGCAATATTATCGTGTTGACTATTTTCTTCGTTACACTACAGAACAAATTATCTGGCATGCACAAATTCTATTACAACATGACTTAAATAAAACATTAGTATCAATTAATCCAAATCCTTATTATGGTGGTACTGAAGTGCTTATTTATGCACCTGATAGACCTTATCTCTTTGCCACAGTTTGTAACACACTGAGCATGCACAATTTAAATATACACGATGCGCTTATCATTACCAACAAAAAAGGATTTGCACTAGATACATTCATTGTATTAGATCCCAATGGACAAACCGTACAAAAAGATCGACATCAAGGATTGATAAAATCGCTTGAAAAAGCATTAAAACAGCCTACTTACAAAGGTGTTACCATTAAAGCACCTAAACAACGTTTACGATCATTTTTAGTACCTACTCAAGTTAACTTTCTATCTGCTTTTAATGATAGACAAACTTACATGGAACTGATTGCACTAGATAGACCAGCGCTGCTTGCTTGTGTGGGGGAAGTGTTTGCTAATTTAGATTTATCACTAAGCAGTGCCAAAATTGCCACCATTGGTGAACACATAGAAGATCTGTTTATTTTAACCGATAAAAACAAACAGGCACTTAGTGATGATACTTGCCAAAAACTAAGAGAATCAATTACTAACGCCATTGATTCAATGAATTAACATCATTAACTAAAAGATATAGCCTATGAATTTTTTTATTATTTTATTCCCCATTTTTTGTATTTTTATTGTGGGATTCATTGCGCAAAAAACCTTAAAATTTGATGTAGCTAACCTTTCTAAAATGTCGCTTTACGTACTTTCGCCTTTCTTATCGTTTAAAACATTTTATACGCATACCTTAACAACAGACTATTTATTCTACATTTGTTATATATTTGGGCTCTGTTTTTCTTTGGTGATTATCGCCTCAATTTGGTCAGTACTAATGAAATATTCAGATAAAGAGCGCTGCGCAATGATTTTAAGTTCATGTTTTATGAATAATGGAAATTATGGCACACCAGTTCTGTTAGTCTTTTTTGGTACGGTTGGGTTTGATTTAGGAGTAATTATGATGGTATTACAACAGTTTGTGATGAGTACTGTTGGAGTCTACTATGCAGCCAAAGGCAGCTCACATAGTGATATAGTTACTCAAAAAGATGTAATAAATAAAGTAATACGCATGCCTATTGCTTATGGCGCAGTTCTAGGTATTATTTTTCAACTATGCCAAATTCCCTTGTCTAAATCGATTATGACCTCCATCAGCATGATTGGCGATGCCTCTATCGTAGTGATCATGATCATCTTAGGAATGCAGCTTGCCAAAATAAACATTACTCAGCTTGATTACCCTAAAATCTCATTTGCCTTATTAGCCCGTATGGTCATTTCGCCAATTGTTGCACTGTGTATGGTCTCATTTATGCCAATTGAACCTATTTATAAACAAGTATTAATTGTACTTGCAGCGATGCCAAGCGCAGCTAACACCACACTAATGTCGGTCCAATTTGATACACACCCAGAGCTAGTATCAAGTGCAACATTACTTAGCACACTACTAAGCTTAATCACATTACCAATTGTACTTGAATTAGTCGAAGCGCCAATTCCATATTAATACCGTATAAACCTACTCTTTACTCAACTATAGAAAAATCAACACTCACCCCGCCATTCTTCTTCAAATTGCTTAACAAATTCAACCAAAAATTGATGCCTTGGCACAGCAAGTTTTTTGGCTATTTGGGTATTCATCATATCTTTAAGCAAAAAAAGTTTTTCATAAAAATGATTAATCACCGTAGAAGATTGTTTATAATTGACCTCATTTATTACAGTTCGAGGTGAAATTGCCAGATCACACATAACATGGTGTTTATTGCCACCATAATAAAAAGTACGCGCTACACCAATTGCGCCTATTGCATCTAAGCGATCAGCATCTTGCACAATTTTCCCCTCAAGCGATAGTGTTTTTTTACTAGCAAGATTTTTTCGATAAGACATATTATCAATAATATCAAAAATCATACTAATATCATCACTTGAAACGTTAAGTGAATTTAAATAACCACGTAACTCAGCAGAAGCTTGATTCACATCAGCCACCACTTTTTCATCTATAACATCATGCAAATAAGCACTTAATATCACAATAAAACAATTTGCTTTGGGTTCATAAGGCAATATCTGTTGCGTTAATCCAACCACACGCTCAATATGCGCCATATCATGCCCCGAAAAATCATGAGCAAGCTTTTGCTTAACATAACATTTTATTTCTTCAACAATTTTAATTTGTTGTTGCGTTAATTCGATAGCTAATTTTGTGTTCATTTACTTTACAAACATCCATAAAATTGAAGTGAAAGGAGTAAATACATTTTGTTAAAGATTATACTGTTAGATAATCTATTAGTTAACATTCACCCTATTATCAAGTTAAAAAAATTCAACTCATTTTAAATGATAAAATATCACTATTGTTCAACTATAAAATACATAATCAATAGGCAATTGCCATAAAAAAGTACTAATAATTAATAATTTTTTTAAATTTCCTTTATTTTATTTCAGTTGTTTTCATTAAAGTGCAAAGGTAGAATGCATCAATCACAAAACATTATCAAAGCAAATATTGGAGTTGAATAAGTGAAAATATCTGCGCGTAAAGTTTTGCCTTGGTCGTTCATAGAATATTTCACACGCTACCGCCAATTCTTAGCTCTACTATTTGGTCTATCTATCTTTTTTATTGCACTTATAGTGTGTTGGCATTTACTAAAAGAAATTAATCTAAATGATTTAAACCAAGCTGCACATAAATTATCAGCAAATACCATTATATTTTCATGCTTATCAGCTATAGGTAGTTACTTAATGTTAATCGGCTATGAATGGTCTGCTGCCTATTATGCTGGTGTAAAATTAAAGCCGTCAGTTATCGCTCTTGGCGGGATTTGTGCCTCAGCTATTGGAAATGCGGTAGGGCTATCTGCACTTTCAGGTGGCGCCGTGCGTTGTCGCCTCTACTTTAAACATGGCTTAACCACCATTGATGTAGCAAGAATATCTATATTCGTTACTCTTTCTTTAGGATTAACTTTCCCTTTACTAGCAGCTATTGCCGCATTAATTGAAACTAAAAATATTGCCATTGCACTGCATTTATCAACAAAAAGTATAAGTTTAATCGCCAGTAGCATACTTTGTCTTTATTTAGCATTATCAATTTATTTATATTGTAATCGACTACCTCAAAGACCTAATAACTATACTAGATTATTCCAACTATTTCATTGGAGTATTCGTTTACCTAACTTACGTTTAGCGTCATACCAATATTTAATAACCTTATTTGATGCTATTTTTGCAGGAGCAATTCTCTATTTTCTATTGCCAACCCACCCGACTTTTATCACTTTTATCATGATCTATATTTTGGCATTAGTCGCAGGTACATTAAGTCATATACCGGGTGGTGTAGGTGTTTTTGAAGCAATTATGCTTGGTGCTTTTTCATCCGAAATCGGCACTGCATCTTTAACCGTTGCATTAGTGATCTACCGAATTATTTATATTCTAATTCCCCTTATTATTGCTGGTATCTTATTACTAATAAATGAAAGCAAACATCATTTAACTACGCATCAAGTAAAAGAAAGGGAAACCGGTTTTGCCGCGCCTGTTATGTCAGCCTCGTTATTTTTTGCAGGTATCATCATGATGTTTTCAAGCCTCACACCAGGCTTCAATCACCCATTTATTAATAACTTCATTCCTAGTAAAGTGGTCAATTTTGCCCATTTATTTGCTAGCTTAATTGGCGTTTTATGCCTATTACTTGCGATGGGATTGCGTCGTCGCCTAAGTTCTGCATGGAGTTTGTCAGTCATTTTATTATTTATCGGCAGTCTACTTTCAATATTACGAGGACTGCACTGGATCGAAGCATTAGTATTATGCACAATTGCACTATCACTCATTAAATTCAGACATGCTTTTTATCGCAAAAGCCGCTTAAGCATTTTGCCATTCTCTTTTAAATCTTTTACGATTTGTTTTTGCTTAATTGCCCTATTTATTTGGCTAATTTTATTTATTTATCAAGATGTACCATACAGCCATTCATTATGGTGGCAATTAGAATTAGATAGCCGAGTACCTCGTGCACTGCGCGCAGCATTAGGAAGTTTTATTTTATTAACTTGCATCATGTTATTTTGGCTATTTCGACCAGCATTACCTATCTTAACTAGTCCTAAAAAAAATGAACTTGATAAAGCCTATCAAATCATTTTAGATTCAAAGCAGCCAGAAGGAGGGCTTGCGATGAGCGGTGATAAATCACTACTCTTCAATGAATCTAAAACCGCCTTTATTATGTATGCAAGGCGAGGAAGAAGCATGATTGCCCTTTATGATCCAATTGGTAATAATACAGATCGTGCTGATTTAATATGGGCTTACCGTGATTTATGCGATCAACATCACTTACGTCCTGTTTTTTACCAAGTTAAAGCCTGTAATTTACCCTTTTATATGGACATTGGTCTACGAACAATAAAACTAGGTGAAGAAGCTTTAGTGGATTTAGAAAGATTCGACCTTTCATCTAAAGGTTATAAAGATCTCCGTTACACATGGAATCGAGGTCAACGTGATGGTCTATCACTAATATTTTATCCTCCAGGTACCGCACCGCTTGATGAATTAAAAATTGTATCTGATGAATGGTTAAAAAGTAAAAATGGGAAAGAAAAACAATTTTCTTTAGGTGCCTTCTCAAAAGAATATCTAGATAACTTCACCATTGCGGTTATCAAACATGAAGGACGTATTATTGCTTTTGTTAATTTGTTAGAAACCAACCAACATGAAAAATCAAGTATCGATATAATGCGTGTTGTTCAACAAATCCCTAAATTAACAATGGAGTTCCTAATGGTTGGATTAATTCTCCATTATCAAGAAAAAGGGTACAAATATTTCAGTTTGGGAATGGTTCCCCTTTCGGGCATGCATCGACGGCGAGGAGCGCCATTAATTCAAAGACTCGGGGCATTAGTTTTTAGACGTGGAGGACGATTCTATAATTTTCAAGGATTACGGCGCTTTAAAGACAAATTTGCCACCCATTGGGAGCCACGCTACATGGCTGTGCCAGCTGGATTAGATCCATTCGTTGCATTAATTGATACAACCATGCTCATTTCTGGTGGAATAACGGGTTTAAAAAAAAACAAGAGCCAATAAAATGAAAAAAATTATCCGCTACATTTTATTAGTTATTATCTTACTATTCATTGTACTACTTACGACTATTGGATGGTACTTTATTAAAAACCACACAAATGCATCAGTAAAAACAATCACAATTAACAAAGATTTTGAGCTAATCTCGGCTAGCCCTAAACGGTCAGCCGAAGCAGCAGCAATTATTGTGGCAACAAAAGAAAACCATTTCACGGCAGAACAATTATTTGACTTATCTGAAAAAATGGGTGCCAAACTGGTACAATTTGAACTACAACCCCAAGCAAGTTGTAGCGAACAACAAAACCGATTTAATCAAGCAGCAAAGATTTTAAATGAATCCAATTTTGCTGTTGCAGGTATGCAAGAAGGTGCTGCCTTTGCTTATCGTTGGTTAGCTCAGCAACAACGTGATGATGCAAAAGCGCTATCTATTGAATTTACATTAGAACATAAAGATTGTGATACCCCACTGCCTACTCAAGCAAACCATGGCAGTTGGCAAGTCATTTGGAATAATCCACCAGAAGAAAAAACCGCTGTATTTCCTCGAGAACAAAAAAAGATTAATGTCACCACATTAATCGGAGAATACCAAGCTTCACCCGTAGAATTATTAACTTTGCATTTATCATCAATATTATTTGGTAAACATGAACAATTACCAATAATTGAATTGCCAGCAAAAAAGAATGAAGTTCATCCTAAAACAGTTACATTTTACTACTCAGGTGATGGTGGATGGCGTGATTTAGATAAAGTATCTGCCGAATACATAGCAACACATGGTTATAATGTTGTGGGTATTGATGCATTAAAACTATTTTGGCAACACCGCTCTGTTGCACGTAGTGCTCAAGATTTAAGTTATTTAATGCAACAATATCGTGAAAAATGGGGCATAACTAAGTTTATCCTTGCTGGCTACTCTTTCGGAGGTGATATTTTACCCGCTTTATATAATCGCCTATCACCCGATGAACAAAAAAGCATCCAAGCTTTGGTAATGATTGCCTTTTCAAAAAATGCCAACTTTGAAATTGAAATCAGTGGTTGGCTTGGTCAATCAGGTGATGAAATGAAGACCGCTCCAGAAGTAGATAAAATCCCAGCTACAAAATTATTTTGTATCTATGGTGAAGAAGAAAAAGAAGATACAGGCTGCTTACAACCTGAAATGAAAGGGGAAGCATTTCAATTACCGGGTGGACACCATTTTGACGAAAATTATGAACATCTTGGACAAATTATTATGGATGCAATCGACAACCGAATAAAATAACGAAGACGCCTAATAATAAAAAGGAGCCGTTCAAAATGGCGCCTTCTTAAATAATTAAATCATTTTTAACATCATACAATCTAACTTTTCTTAACACGAACCTTCGCTCCAGATAATAGCACACCACAAAGTGTAAACAATGTACCTATCGCAGTAATCCAAGTAAAAGGCTCACCCAAAACAATAATGGCGCCAATAATAGTAAGAACAGGCACTAAATAAAGATAAACACTTATTTTAACCGCCCCAACTAATTTAACGGCATAATTCCAAGACGCAAAACAGATAGCCGAAGCGCCTACACCTAAAAACAAAATATTCAACAAATTAACTGGATCGACAAAACGAAATAAATTCCATTCAAAATCAAAAAATGATAGTGCTGGTAACATCAACAATAATCCATAAAAAAAGAAGCGACGTGTCAGCAAAATAGTATTATAACCATAATTACTACTCAACTTAGTTAAAATCGAATAACAAGCCCAAAACACACAAGCCAACATAGCAAGCAAATCACCGAGTAGGTTAAGCGAAAGCACAAATTTACCATTAAAACTAATTAATCCCACACCAATAATCGCAAATAAACAGCCAATATAAAACCGCTTAGGTGGTGCTTCAGTTTTTAAAAAGAATAGCGAAAAGATTGCAGTAAATATTGGTGCCAAAGTGGTAATCACCCCAACATTCGAAGCTGTTGTATAAGTAAGAGCGATATTTTCACATAAAAAATAACAAGTAACACCACATAACCCGGCACATAAAAACATCAATTCTTGTTTTACCCCTTGCCAAGCAAAAAAACGAGGCGCTAAAATCCATAACGTGGCATAACCAAGTCCAAAGCGAAAAAACAAAATTTCAACTGGCTTAAAATTAATTAACAACACTTTGGTTGCAATAAATGTTGTTCCCCAAAGGAACACAGTTATTAACGCAATTAAATGCCCTTGTACTCTTCTTGAAAATAACATGATCATTCTCTCTGCTTACATAAAAACCTTATGCGATAAAATAGTAAATGATAGTACACAAAATAAATTCCAAATAAAATTACTTTACAAACTTAATAACAACAAATAGTACTATTTTAATAATTAGCGCAGTGAATAATACCCATTTTCTTTTATAAAAATGCATTTTACAAAAAACAATAAAATTAGAGGAAGTGAATAAATGACCTATTGGTAAACGCAGGATAAAAAAAATCCACTCGAAAACTCAAGTGGAGGGCAAAAAATGAAAAAACGTAATCCATTAATATAGACAAGTGAAAACGCAAAAAGTTCAAAAAAATTTCATTTATTTTTTTATTTCACCAAAATATTTAATAACCGAATGATTTTTAACTATTAAAAAAATAAAATAATTTTTATCAAATAGTATTTAATTACTTTCAAAAAGTCACTTTTTAACAAAAATCGCCTTACCATTACCTTAATCACACTTAACTATTGAATTTTTAAGACTCATTTATTAATTCCCCGCTCTTTCTGTTGCATAAACTCAGTTCAGGTTGTATTCGCACTTGATTTCACCTATAATGCCACGATATTACCCATAGGTAATAACCACATTTGGGGCTGATTCTGGATTCGACGGGATTTGCGAAACCCAAGGTGCATGCCGAGGTGCGGTAGGCCTCGTAAATAAACCGCAAAAAAATAGTCGCAAACGACGAAAACTACGCACTAGCAGCTTAATAACCTGTATAGAGCCTTCTCTCCCTAGCCTCCGCTCGTAGGACGGGGATCAAGAGGAGTCAAACCCAAACGAGATCGTGTGGAAGCCTTGCTTGGGGCGGAAGCATTAAATTTAATCAAGCTAGTCTACCAGTAGCGTGTTTGTTCGCAGCGGGTAGATGAAATTCAAAAACAAACTACGCATGTAGTACCGAGGATGTAGAGATTTCGGACGCGGGTTCAACTCCCGCCAGCTCCACCAACCAATCTTACCCTATCCACATTAAGTTAAATTTATAAATAAATTTGTATTTAACATACCATTGAGATGTATCTAATTTAATTTCATCATAAACATCAAACTTTTTCATAATATGCACTAAAAATAGCATAATTGCCTACCAACGTTATTCAATAACTTTAGAGCCTTTACAAAAAATTAAGCCAATAATAATGATATTTACAAAAACAAAATTAACACACTCAAAGCACAGAAAACCAAGTAAAAACCGCATTTCCAAAGGCTAAAAAAAATGTTCTACATTAAGTTATCCTACTAGTTTAATTCATAATTTTTGTAAAAAAAACTTGAAAAATTTAACAAAACAACGTAATTTGCTGCTTCTAATAAAGTTACCATTATCGGTTATTAAAATAAGTCTTAACCAATGTTAAGTGAATTAAATGTTGTAAATTTGGTATGGATTTAACAAAGCAATTAGCGGCAATGCCAACAAAATGAGCAAATCATTTTTTAAATCTAATGATCTTTGATCACATTAGAAAACAGAATAATAAATTAAGTATTAAATTTGAATGAAACGAGGATAATAAGAGGAATATACGGTGAGAGGATTAGACAAAATCATCGAACAAGCAGGACAAGCAGGGAAAGACTTGCTTAGCCAATTAACAAATAAAGTTAGCCATAACCGTTACACACTAACCATTGATGAACTCAGCACTCCTATATCGGTGTTAAACGTCAAAGGCGAAGAGGCCTTAAACCAGCTGTGGCATTACACCATTACTTTTACCAGCGCCAATAAAACCCTATCTACCGATGCTTTTTTAAACCAACCGGCTACTTTCTCATTTAATTCTGTTGTAAGCGATGCGCTCAGTTCTGCAATCCGTGCCTTGGGTGATTTTACCAATGATAAAAGCACCCGCAAGGTTTATGGTATTATCACCGAGTTTAGCCAATTATCGGTGAATAAAGAAGAAGCGCATTATCAAGTGGTCTTATCGCCACGACTGGCTAGACTAACGTTAAACCGCAACTGTGCCATATTCCAGAACCAAAGCGTAGTAAGCGTGGTTGAACAAATACTTAGAAGCCACGGACTTAATGGCATAGACTACCGCCTTGAACTTAAAGAGCACTACCCAGCCAGGGAATTTATTACCCAATGGCAAGAAAGCGATTTTGAATTTATCCAACGCTTAATGGCGGATGTGGGTATCTGGTTTCGCTTTGAAAGCCATGCCGAGCACGACTGCGACGTAATGGTGATAAGCGATTATGAACAAGGTTATGACCAAGTTGCCCATATTGATTACAAATTACCCAGTGGCACCTTGGACGGTGGCACTGAAAGCGTTTGGGATATTAGCATGCACAGCCAAACGGTGGCATCATCGGTTAAAGTGAAAGATTACAACTACCGTGATGCCAAAGCCAACTTACTTGGCGAGGTCAATAGCCAACCCGATGACCGCACCACTAACGGCACCAACTACCGTTATGGCGAGCACTATCAATATGCAGGTAGTGCCAGTGTCAGTTCAGGTAGTCAAAAAAATAGCCCCAACAAAATTTATAAAAATATTCAAAGTGAGCAAAATGGGGGGATGAGCGAGAATAACGATGATGCACAAAATAGGGATAATGATTACCACCTTAATAGCACCCCAGAAAGTGGCAATTGGTACGCACGTATTCGCCATGAACAAGCAATCAGTGAACAAATAATTATCCGAGGCAAAAGCAACCGTTATAACCTTGCTCCTGGGCAACTCATTAGCCTTAATGGCGCCCCGCTGATTGATATTGATGAAGGCATTATTATTTTAAGTGTTACGGGCAGCGGCAGCCGCACTGATGCTTACCAGCTCAGTTTTACTGCGATACCTTTTAAGGTATTAAAACCGTATCGCCCAGCGCCCCTTGCTTGGCCACAAGTCAGTGGCACCTTACCGGCACGGGTCACCAGTCCCGATAATGACACCTATGGCTATATTGATACCC